>CAZITH010000048.1:0-8338 GCA_964542125.1 uncultured Gammaproteobacteria bacterium
TCATGAAGTAACAAAAGAATACACTATTTTTGCCTTCATTTCAAATATTCAGGGTGATATACTCAGACTACTATGGGAAGCCAAAATGAAGAAGAATTAGACTCTTTAAAACACCTTTTTTACCCTCTGACTACGCTTAAAATTATTCATTTTTTAGTAATCCTTGGCCTACTTATATATATAAATAGTTTCTTTAATGGATTTATAGGGGATGACTTTGACCAGATTGTAAGAAATCCCCTTATCCACTCTCCTGTTAATATATTTAGATTTTTTTTGGGCGGGACATTTTTTAACGGATTCACTACTGCTTCCGGAATTTATTACAAACCCTTACAGTCAACCATATATTCATTGCTATTTGTTTTCTCAAGCGGCAATGCATTTATATTTCATGTTTTTGAAGTACTTGTACACATAGCAAATTCTATTTTATTGTTTTTCTTTCTAAGAAAGTTTTTTTCAAAAGATGCATCCTTTATTTCTTCGCTTATTTTTTTAGCACACTCTGTAAATTCCGAAGTGGTGTTAAGCATTGCATCATTGCAAGATGTATTATTTGTATTCTTTGGTCTTTTATTCTTTCTCATGATTTCGAGGAAAATAGAAGGAATTCTTAAAACTTCATTAGTGTATTTGTTATTACTCGGCTCTTTGCTTTCCAAAGAAACAGGAATTTTATTTTTAATAATTACCCCACTCTATCTTTATCTGTTTAATAAAAAAATAATCAAAAAACATGTCATCTATTTAGTTTCTACATTTCTTATATACGGAATGCTTCGAATTAACGCCGTGGGGTTATATAAAACAGGCGGGGAAAGTTTTCAGTTTTTACACATGAGCCTTTTAGAACGGCTCATGCATCTTCCTGCTATTTTATTTCAGGACTTTATTCTTTTCATATTTCCTTATCATCTATCTTTTGCCCAAAACTGGATAATTAAAAATATTAGTTTTTACAACTTTTACTTACCGCTTATTATTGTTTGTATAGTTTTTGGATCAAGCGTTAATTTTGGATTAAAATATTTTTCTGATAAAAAAACAAAATCTCTCTATTTTTTTTTAACATGGTTTTTCTTAGGATTATTTTTCCATTCCCAAATTATTCCATTAGATGTGACGTTTGCAGAACGCTGGCTCTATTTTTCAATGATAGGATTTGCAGGACTTATTGCTAACTCTCTAAATAAATACGAGCTGTACTCCAAGAAAAATATTCTTGTCACGATCATTATTCTCATCTTTATTTTCCTATTAAGCAGCAGAAGTTTTATCAGAACTTTTGACTGGAGAGACCAATTCACTCTATATAGACATGATGTTAACGTGAGGGGAGATTCTTATAATTTACAAAACGGTCTGGCATCAGAATATCTAGATAAAGGGGATTTCAGAAATGCAAAAATCCACGTACTAGAGTCTATAAAACTCAAAAAAGATTTCTGCTATTCATGGAATAACTTAGGAGTCATACAGTTACACGAAAAAAGTTATGAAAAAGCACGCATATCTTTTCAAACCGCTATAAAAAATGGCGGATGTTATCTGGCATACCAGAATATGAGTACGTTTTTATATTTTCATGATAGTTTCCAAAATGCAGAAACATTTGATAAGAAAGCATTAAAAGAACTGCCTAATAATGCAAAAATTTGGTTTATGTATTCTCTAACTGAAGCAAAGTTGGAAAAATATGATGAGGCAATAAATGCAATAAAAATGTCCCACAAATTTTCTCCAAGCAGCGGAACAGTATATGTGTACCAGCAGCTTCTTAACAAAAAGCCAATTGAATTAAAGGAATAAAAAGTAAAGGTTTTATCTGCTTGCGCGCAGCGCGTTTAGGATAACTGCTACATCAATTGCTTCCTGAAGGCCTGCTCCAAAAATTGGTGGCACAATTCCTACTGAGGCAAAAACCATTGCAGCAATACTTAACCCTATTCCCCACAGTATACTTTGCTTTGCTATTAAAACTGTTTTTTTTGCTATTTGAAGTCCCTCCAGGATCATGGCAAAACTTCCCCCCAATACAACTATGTCAGCTGCTTCAGAAGCTGCTGTCTGCTCTTCATTACTAAACGCAATTCCCACGTCAGAAAGAGCAAGCGCAGGTGCGTCATTGATACCGTCCCCAACCATAACAGTAATTAACCCCTTTTTTTTAAGCGCTTCAATTTCTTTCTGCTTATCCTCTGGTGTACATTCTGCTTTTATATCTAAAGAAATACCTAAAGCCTGAACCATCTTTTCCGCTGCTTCTTTTTTATCCCCTGTTAAAATTTTTAGAAAATAACCCTTAGATAATAAGTGAGAAATCGTAGACTTAGACTGCTCTTTAATTTCATCTTCAAAATAAAATACTGCAACAGTTTTTTTATTGTGGAGTAGCTCTATTGCCATCCCGTTTCCCCCAGTTAACTTAGAAAGAGTATATTTTTTACCAGTAACGTCCCCGGATATTCCATTCCCTACGTTTTCTTGTATATTTTCTGCTGGAAGAACTTTTACGTGTTTTTCTTTTGCTTCCAAAACTAATGCCTTTCCCAGCGGATGAAGAGAACTTCTTTCAATAGCTTCTGCAATACTAAGAACTAACTCTTCAGAATATTTTTTGTCTTGTATGTGAATTTCAGTTAATTTAGGGGTACCTAATGTTATGGTGCCGGTTTTGTCAAATAAAATTGCGTTTGTTTTTGAAAGGACCTCTAGTGAAGACAATTTTTTTACTATTATTTTGCGTTTTGCAGACGCGTTTACTCCGCCTAAAAGCGCTATGGGTGTTGCAATAATTAACGGACAGGGCGTTGCAACAGCAAGAACCGCCAAGACTCTAGATAAATCAAAACCTGAAAAAATGTAGGAAAACCCTGCAATAAAAAATGTAATGAGAGTAAACACATTACTATATTTATCAGCAAGTCTTACAAACGGGGATTTTTCTACTTCAGCCTGCTTTACGAGATTAATAATATTTTTATAAGTGGAATCATTTTCAGTTTTCGTAACTTTTATAACCATAGGCTGTCCTATGTTAATTACACCGCTTCTTATAATGTCTCCCTGAACTTTCTCAATAAAATACGGCTCCCCAGTTAAAGAAGACTCATCTACCTCAGCGCCTTCTGAAAGTAAAACCCCATCTAGTCCTACCACTTCCCCTTTTTTTATAAAGATAAGGGTACCTACGGCAACGTTTCCAATTTTTTCCTTGTCATCCGGCTTATTGTTTTTCCAAAGTGTAACGTCAGTAGGAATACGGTCCACTAAAGACGTGAGGGATTTTTTTGCCTGCGTTACACCATATTCTTCCAAGTTTCTTCCGCTTGCAACCATAAGTGCAAGAATAGACGCCACTAAATACTCATGAGTTAAGACCCCTACTATGATTGCAAGAATTGCAATGTAATCTAGCGCAAATTGTTTTTCAGTAAGAGAAATAAACGTTTCTTTGAATAGCCCGTAACTTCCTAAAATAATAACTGTAAAAATTACAAAATTTGCAAAAAGAAAAAAATGAAAATAGAAAAAAACAAGATACAAAATAATCCCCAAAAGCACTACGGCTGGAATTTTAAAAGAATTTAGAAGTGAAATAATTTTTTTCATGATAATTCTCATTTATACCATATTTAACCTAAATTGACGTTGATGCAGGCTGATGAAAATCATTTCTCTTTTTAGCTAATTTGTATATACTATCTACAGAATTTATATGTGGACTCAAGAAGTTAATCCTCTAGGTAATGTTACTCTTTCAGCACTTGTTGCAGGAATTCCTATAGCTGCTCTTTTTGTAATGCTTCTCAGCCGTAAAGTGAAAGGGCATATTGCATGCCTTCTTACCCTTTTACTAGCTCTTTGTATAGCAATAGGTGTCTACGGAATGCCGCTACCGCTTGCTGGTTTGTCTGCATTATACGGCAGTCTAAGCGGAATTTTCCCCATAGCATGGATAGTTTTAAACGCAGTATTTTTGTATAACATCAGTGTTAAAACGGGCAGCTTTGAAATAGTAAGAAGAAGTGTGGAAAGTGTTACGCCTGATAGAAGAATCCAAGCGCTTCTTATAGCCTTTTGCTTTGGTGCATTTTTGGAAGGCGCTGCTGGATTTGGTGCGCCGGTTGCTATAACCGCAGGAATGTTAACAGGATTAGGCTTTGAACCGTTATACGCTGCTGGAATTTGTCTTATCTCTAATACTGCCCCTGTTGCTTTTGGTGGAATTGGAATAGCAGTTATAACAGCAGGACACCTTACAAATATAGACCCTAATTTACTCAGCCGCATGATTTCTCACCAGCTGCCTTTTATAGCTTTTATTATTCCTTTATGGCTTGTGGTGATTATTTCTGGCTGGCGCGGCGCTAAAGAAATTCTTCCCGTAATTTTAGTAACTGGCGCCTCATACGCCGGCACTATGTTTTTAGTTGCGCATTTTCTAGGACCCACATTACCAGACGTTTTATCAGCAGTAGTTTCTATAGCGTGTTTAATTACGTTTCTAAAATTCTGGCAGCCTAAAAATATGTGGCGCTTTCCAAAAGAGAGACACCTGGAAATAGAACGTCACAATTTTAAGTCTTATTCTGTTAAAAAATTATTACAAGCTTGGACACCATTTATTTTACTCGTGGTTTTTGTAGGAAACTGGGGCATGACAGGAACCCAGGCAATGCTAAATATAGTAAGCCTAAAAATCCCTTTTGGAATTTTAAATAACAGCATTATTTCAAACGGGAAAATACTTCCTATTTCTTATACATTTGGCTTTTTATCAGCAGCAGGAACCGCAATACTTTTTGCCTCTGTTTTATCTGCTCTTTTTGCAAGAATGCGTATAAAAGATTTGATCTCCACTTTTCTTGCAACAATAAAAGAGCTGATCAGACCAATTATCACTATAAGTTCTATAGTAGGATTTGCATACGTCCTTAATTTTTCAGGAATGGCAACAGCTATAGGAAACTCTTTAACTGTTATAGGAGGGGTTTTTCCATTAGTTTCCCCATTTTTGGGGTGGCTAGGGGTATTTATAACGGGAAGTGATACGTCATCTAATGCGCTTTTCAGCTCCATCCAGTCCCAAACTGCAAAGTCTTTAGGAATAAGCCCGGTTTTAACTGTTGCAGCAAATAGCAGCGGTGGGGTTGCGGCAAAAATGATATCTCCACAAAGTATAGCTGTAGCATCTGCTGCAACTAAATTATCAGGCCAGGAAGGAAAGCTATTTAGGTTTACTGTCCTTCATAGCGTAGGGCTTATTGCCATTATTTGTGCAATTACTTACATTCAAGCATATTATGCAACATGGATGATACCTAAAAATATTCAGTCTGAAGCTTTAAAAATCTCAACCACTCTTACCCCAGTAGAGATGGGAATTATTATACTTTCTATCTTTGTCATTCTTTTTCTCTTCACACTATCCCTATTCAAAGAAAAATCGGTTAATGCCTCATGAAAACCCCTTCCCAAGATATCTGATCCTAACGTTTTAGTCATTACAGTAATTTGACCCACTTCGTAGCAAAATAAAATAGTTTAAAACACCTCTTGACAAATTAGAACAAATGTTCTATTCTAGATTAGAACAATCGTTCTATGGATACGAAACAAAAAATATTAGAAAAGGCTCGAACAATATTTGCAAAGAACGGATACGATGCATTCAGTATTCGTACACTTGCAAAAGAAATTCCTCTTGCACCATCTGTTTTGTATCACTATTTTAAAGATAAAGATGAACTGTTAAAAGCAATGTTTGATTACCTCAATACAGACCTAGGTAAAAAAAGAGCAATCCTTACCCAATCCAAAACAGCTTCTGAAATGCTGAGGCAACGAATTATTTTTCAGCTAGATAACGCCGAAACAATCGTAGCAGTACTTAAGTATTTTATTGCCTACCGAAAAAAATTCCCTAAATTTAACGAAGGATATGTCCCAGATAAAAGCTCACTCCATATAGAAGAGGTGCTTAATTTTGGTATTAAAACAGGAGAATTTTATTCTCCAAATATTATTCAGGATGCAAAAGTCATCACACATGCAATTAACGGATTTCTTCTTGAATACTATCCAGATACCCCAACGGGGAAATCAAAAGAACAATTAGTTCAAAATATCTATTTATTTCTTATTCGTGCTTTACAGAAAGGGGGTGAAAAATAATGAAAAACTTATCAATACTTGATTGGATTGCACTTATCCTTGTTCTAGTAGGAGGACTTAATTGGGGTTTGGTTGGATTTTTTAAATTTGATTTGGTAGCAGCAATCCTTGGCAATATGACTCTTTTATCACGAGTTATTTACGCAGTAGTAGGACTCGCAACGCTCTATGTAGCAGTAATAGCCATAAAGCTTGGGAAGAGAGAGTAATTCCCAAAATCTCATGATGTAAGGAGGTGAAATATATGAATACTATCGTACAAACAGCAATTGAAGCAGGAAATTTTAAAACTCTTGTTGAAGCAGTAAGAGCAGCTGATCTTTTTGAAACGCTAAGCGGTGAAGGACCATTTACTGTCTTTGCTCCAACAGATGAAGCATTTGCAAAGATTCCTGCTGAAACATTACAGGAAGTACTTAAGGACAAAAAACAATTAATAAAAATCCTTACGTACCATGTTCTTTCAGGAAAAGTCATGGCAAAGAATGTCATGAATTTAAACTCGGCAAAAACTGTTGAAGGGCAAGATCTTGCTATAGATACGACAAATGGTGTCGAGATAAATAATGCCAAAGTTATTAAAGCAGATATTGAATGCACAAATGGGGTCATTCATGTCATCGATACAGTTCTCATGCCAAAATAGCCATATTGTTACTGGCCTATTGCATTTAACAGATGTCTCAATAGGCCAGTAACTACAGATTATACAACTACTATTTTAGAAATAAATACAAAAGCGCCAGAATTTACAGCAAAAGATCAAATCGATAAAAAATTTCTTTGTCTGGTTTCCATGGAGAATTTGTAATTTTATATTTTTATCTGAAAAACGATACTCCAAGCGTCTGCGGATAATAAGGAATAAATAACTGGGGATCCTAGCCGATAACCGCTTCATCATAACAATTTTCTCTCGTCTTGAAACTAATTAAGAGAAGTATGAGAGTAGAAAAGAGATTTTTTCAAAAAGAAGCAAACATTATCCAACTACTATTTTATAGTTAAACATAGGTGTCTTGAGCGATCCCCAAAGACGAAGCCAAAACGGCATCATCATTTCTGTTCCTCGGGCTGTTGTAATATCACCCAAATCAATAATGTGTTTCCAATTGTAGCTTTTCAGAAGTTCTTTGACCTTAGTTTTTGCATCAATATCGTTACCGCTTACGAAAATGTGATGCTCTCCATTTGCAAGCTGATGTGGATTGACCTGCAGCATGGCATTCATTGTGTTAAAAGTCTTGACTACTTTTGTTTTTGGCAAGGCTTTTTGGATTTGCTCCCCTAACGAATCCGTGTTAGAAACAAAAAGTGAAGGAGGCATTCCTTTGGAAAAATCTAGTGGATTTGCAATATCTATGAGGACTTTGTCAATAAGATTATTTTCCAGGGTTTTGAGGACTTCAACAGCAATTGCTCCATGCAATGCTTCAATTATCATTTCCGCATCTTTCACGGCATCTGCAAAGTTTGCAAGTTTTATTTTTGGATGTTCTTTTTGCCAAGTTGAGAATGGTGGATTGCCCATTTGATCAGAATTGGTTTCTGCCATGGTCTTGGTGACATCATTTGTTCCCAATGTTACATCATGATTAAGCTCCGCAAGTTTCGCTGCGTGCGCTCTACCGACCATTCCTGTTCCTAAAACTGCAACTTTCATCGTAAATATAGTATACCAAGAATTCAAGTTAAATAAATTAGTCAAATTTATCTACAAGAAATCTATTAATTGTTTTATCTTTCCTTGAATTCTTCTTGCGGAACTCCTGGTTATCTGGAGTCAAATACCCTGCGCAATAAATACCCCCACTTTCTTCTTTTAGATCTCTACCTTTTAATATACCTTGTCTTTTTAAGTTACCTCTTCTTGCGGGATAAACACTACACTCAGAATCTGTATTAAGCGTTGTAAGATAAACTACGCGCTACTTGTCGAAGTAAAAAATATGAAATATATCAATTGTCATGTTTTAAGGCATTATAACCGAATATACCATTCCGAGAGTTAGGTTGAAAAATGAGGTTTACCTAGTAAGGATGAACCAAATAAAAATCACGGTCACTTTGGATGCATGTGCTTGCTGCCATGCAGGGATTCGAACCCCAATAAACGGATCCAGATTCCGTTGTCCTACCATTAGACGACATGGCAATA
>CAZITH010000049.1:0-8243 GCA_964542125.1 uncultured Gammaproteobacteria bacterium
ACATTCATGAACGGGCACCGTTAATTATGGGAAGCCCCAAAAATGTTGACTTATTTATTTCCTCACATACCTCATAATAATGCCCAAAATAACCTATATTAACAAAGACAATATTTCCCACAAAAGAGTTCTCTTACGAGCTGACTTTGATGTGTCTTTGAATGAATCTGGTCAGATAGTAGATGATTTACGGATAGAAAGAAATGTCCCTACTATTACATATTTAGCTGAAAACGGAAATAAAGTTATTTGTATTGCAAAATTAGGACGGCCTAAAACCAGGGACCCTAAATTATCTCTAGGGGTGGTTGTAAAAAGATTACAAGAATATCTGGGCGCAGATTTTACCGTTAAACTGATCTCTGATTTTTTAACTGAGAACAAAAGCACATTTGAAAACCAAAAATCAAATGAAGTAATAGTCTTAGAAAATATTAGATTTTACCCAGAGGAAAAACAAAATGATCCTGAATTTACAAAAAAATTAGCGGCATTAGGAGACATATTTGTGAATGATTCTTTTGCAATGGCCCACAGAACCGAGTGCTCTACGGTAGGTCTTACTAAGCTTCTTCCTTCTTATGGCGGCTTAAGTATAAAAAATGAGATTGAACACTTAGAAAAATGCGTTAAAAATCCCAAGCGTCCGCTGGTAGTGATAGTGGGTGGAGCAAAAATAAAGGATAAAATGGATTTTATAAAAAAGCTTACTCAAATAGCAGATTTTATTTTAGTGGGAGGTGGACTTGCTAACACGTTTTTAGCTTCAAAAGGGATAAATGTTCAGGAAAGTTTGTATGAGGCTGAAAACCTGGAACTAGCACAAGAGTTAGTTTTAGAAGCTGAGAAAAATGGCTCTAAGCTTTTACTGCCGGTAGATGGCGCAGTAAATGGACATTCATATCCGGTGGATAAAATTCCTAAGGGAGGAAAAATATTAGATGCTGGACCTGAAACCATAAAACACTATGCAGATATTATTCATAACGCTAAAACTATTGTATGGAACGGACCTTTAGGCTTATTTGAGAACCCTGACTACAGAAAAGGGACAGATGCTGTTTTTCATGCCATTATAGAAAATCCGGACGCGTGTTCTGTTATAGGAGGCGGAGATACACTAGCTGCTATTTCAGATAAAACTGGCTCTGAAAAAATTACTCATATTTCTACAGGAGGAGGCGCTATGCTAGAGTTTATAGAAAAGGAAGGAAAACTCCCCGCGCTAGAGGCTCTCAAGAAATAAATGTTAAATCTTTACTTCTTTGTTCTTTACCTGTGAAGCTATTAACTTTACTTGTCCCATTGTCAGAAGATAAGAAAGTCCTAGCTTGTTCCTCCATCTATTTACAGCTGAGTTAGAAATTCCTATTTCTCCTGCAGCTTGAGCTGATGTAAAAGTTTTACAACTAAATTTTTCTTCTTCCTGTAGCGCTTTAACTCTTACAGGAGACAATTCTACTAAACTACCATATCTTTCTAAAACTCCCTGTATAGTAGCCTCAACTGCATCAGCCAGTTCATTCTGCTGCGTGTCTGATAGGACGCCAGCATTCCCAAAACTCTGAAGAACTTTTGAAAGAGTATCTACTGTTGGACGTTTCTGCAGTCTGATTCGGTTCAGGGCTTTTTTTGGTAGTTTTATATCTTCACTCACCTCTTGAACGGTTTGTCCTTTTTGATCTGCAAAACTTTCTATCCACGTGCCTAAAGGGAACCCTGATGGATGTCTTCTGGTCTGAGCACCTAGAATATACCTCTTGTCAACTCTTGATCCTACTTCCATACTACTGCATACCTCCTGAGTCATCATCATCAAAAGGACCTCTTTCTAAAAGCGCCCCGCCTCCTCCTGAATCATCATTTTTTAATTGTGGAATTGTGCGAATATCAAATGTAACATTTATTATGTCTCGAATTTTTTCAGGATTATAATGGGGATTTGAAACTATAGCTGCAATTTTATCGTGCATCTCTTTAAAGTCTGCAGTTTTAAAAAAATATGAAACGCTAAGCACATGATCATATATATCCTTTGAATCATCTGTACCTGATGCTTGTTGTCTTCTTGTAAATCTAAACTCATACATATCCTCAGGAGTTTCTGGGTGGATAAGTTTTACTGACGTAATTTCTGCATCGTCCTCAAAATAATCATTTTTTGCTACAAGTCCATCAGTTGATGTCAGCCCCGCAACTACTTGATCTTCAAAGAGAAAATTTATCCTCCCATCAAGCGTCATTTCAATTCCTGGAACGCTTCTATTAATATCCTCGGAGTAAGATTTCATTATAGAAGGATTAGGCAGGGAAGTAATTTTTTTATTAATAATACCTAAAGTTCTTTCTCCAATTTCAGCGCCTATTTTAATTCCCGTTAGGATAACGTCATCTGCAACAGGAAATTGTTCAACAGACACCTTTCCGGAGGAAATTTTATGGAAAGAGGCAAGCTCATCCCTGGTCTTAAACATGCCTTTTTCAGGCTGCGGCAGAGAAACAATATTTTTACCAGAATTAGGTCTTCTATTTTCAATCATAAGCGAATAGTATACACTATTATAGGATATAATTCAAGGCTAAGAACGCTCCCCGGCTTTTTTTAAACAAGTTAAAATAATAACACACCTTTTCTGTCCGTTTCAAGCTTATGGCAAGTGTTGTCTTGATACCGTCTATACCATATAATTGTGGAGCGTAAGGCCTAAGTCTCATGAAAAACGAGGCTGTCCTATGCAATGAAACCGAAGGGTCGTGATGAAACTGGCCCAGCTGTTCGCGAACAGCTGGGTGGATATCATAATATGTATTATGTTTATCTACTTAAAGATACGCATCACTTTTACATAGGCTATACAAATAACCTGAGGAGAAGACTCTACGAACATAAGTTAGATAAAACTTTTACAACTCGTAGAATGCAGGATCCAAAATTGGTATATTACGAAGCATATAATAATGAAAATGCAGCAAAAGTAAGAGAGAAAAAATTAAAACAATTTGGCTCATCTTATAAAGGCTTAATTAAAAGATTGGAAGTGAAAATTTAGGGTCGTGATGAAATGGTATCATAGAGGTCTCCAAAACCTTTTTTCTGGGTTCGAATCCCGGCGGCCCTGCTGATGTAGTTTGATATATTATCTCCATCTAATATATAATCTCTTCCATGTCATATATTGAAGGGCTGGTTCATAGGGAAAGAGATATTCATAACGAAGCACTTAATCCTCATACATTAGTTGCAACACGCCCCTTCTTAACAACTGAAAGAATTGATCCTGGAAGACGCAGGCGAGGCTCGCGTATAAAACCTGAGGTAATTTCTATTAATGGAACAAATTATGTTATTGATGGGCACCACAAAGTAAGAAGGGCATGTGATTCTTGATTGACATCAATTGACTGTAGAGTTTTATACACTTCTGATCCAACAGTTGCACAACAGTTTGCCAAAAGAAATCATGGTTTCATATCTAAACTCCCCTTTAGATAAAATGCTCTAACTCCGCGCAATTTCTAGAAAATACGCTAGCGGACTGAAAATAATACGCTCTGAAATCGGTTACTTGAGCTCTGCAACAACAAAAGCCGTTCACAATCCCCAACTTTTTCCCGAATTTTTGTGTTTGAACACCCACAAAAACTCTTACACTGGTATAATATGGGATATCCAGGCGTGATAACACGCTTAAACGGCAAGAGATCTATAAAAATAATATGGCATTAATTGATGATGTAACCATAAAAATAAAAGCAGGAGACGGAGGTGCAGGAGGACGCGGCTTTGCATCTTACCACGGGAGTACAAAAAAACACCCAGACGGAGGAGACGGCGGTAATGGTGGGAATATTTACTTTCAAGGGACCGCAAACCTTTCTGACCTAAATGAATTTAGATTCAGAAAAGAAATTACAGCAGAAGACGGTGTCAAAGGAATGAATAAAATTTTGGATGGAAAAAACGGAAAGGATGTTGTTGTCTTAGTCACTCTAGGAACAACAATAATTGATACAAAAACGCAAAAAACTATTGAGATTTTAGAAGAAAATCTTCCCGTGCTTCTTGCAACGGGCGGTTTAGGGGGACGCGGCAACCATAGTCTTCCTAACCAAACATTTATTTATAGAAACAATCATAAACACCAAGAAGGCCAAGAAAAAGAGTTGCATTTAATTCTTAATCTTATTGCAGACATAGGACTCATTGGACTTCCCAATGCTGGGAAAAGTTCACTTCTTAAATCTCTTACCGCAGCGCTTCCTAAAATAGGAAACTACCCTTTTACTACGCTTGAACCTAATCTAGGAACTCTGGACAAAATTGTTATAGCAGATATTCCAGGTCTAGTTCAGGGCGCGTCAGAAGGAAAAGGCCTAGGAATTCAGTTTTTAAAGCATATTCAAAAGACAAAAATCTTACTTCACTGTATAGATGCATCTCAATCCAATCTTTACGAGTCCTACATAACTGTCAGGTCAGAGTTAGAAAAATATGACCTAAAGTTAGCTGAGAAAAAAGAGATAATTCTTCTTACTAAAGTTGATTTACTTGATGAAAAAACCCTGAAGGAACACATTCAGAAACTCAAAAAAACTAAAAGAAAAATACTAAAAACTTCTATTTATAATCCTGAAAGCATGGAAGAGCTAAAGCAAACGCTTAATACCCTCCTCTAAAAAATTTGGAGGAGTTTATTTACTTTTATTTTTTAATATGAAATACTTATTTTTGTGACCACTCTTCCTACGCCACCATTGTACAGCACTATTACACTCTTTACAGAACTGCTAATAACGGCAGCCATTTTATATATTTTTTATTCAGGCTACAAAAAAAATAAATTCCCCTATAAAATTGCTTTTCTTGCTCTTGCTTATGAGACCCTTTTTAATGTCAGCTACATGGTTATACGAATCTTAACGCATAAAGAAGTAAGGAGTAAACCTGACCCAGATGTTTGGCTTGCGGCATTCCATGGAATCTCATCTCTCATAATGTTTATTGCCTTAATTATCTATGTAATTATTGCATGGAAGAATTACAAAAAAGGAATAAATTACTTCCTTATTCATAAAAAAATCACGTTTACGTTTTTATTTTTCTGGCTTCTAGCAATTTTCTCCGGTATACTTTTTTATGTCTTTGAGTATTATTTAACGGGATGATAACGGAAGAGCAAAAAAAGGATCTTATAAAAGTAGTTCAGGATGCATTGAAAAACCCTTTTGGGAAAGATTCTTCTACCGTTTATGCTGCTGCGGTTTTAACTAAAGATGGAAATATTTATCCAGGAATTTCATATTTTTCAGACACCTACTCTCTTACGCTTCATGGTGAACAAGCTGCCCTATCTCATGCAGCGTCTCACGGAGAAGGAAATATAGTCGCAATTGCAGTAGCAGGTACTGAAGAAAAACAAAAAGGAGAATTTACTAATCCCTGTCACATGTGTAAACAACTGCTTTATGAATCTCAAAGAAGAAGCAAAACTCCTATGCTAGTTATATTAACGAATAATCATGGTGAAAATAAAGAGATAAAGTTAGACGACATGATTTCCTACCCCTGGCCTCTTTAATTTCATAACTCTTACCCATTATTTACAGTTTTTATAAACACATCCAATATATACACTTTATATTGAGACGTATGCCTGAAGAAACTTTTATTTGTGATGTTTGCAGCCAAGAATTTGACAGCAGAGAAAGTCTTGCGGACCACATGGTTGTCAATCACTCAACAAAAACTATTGAGGTTGAAGAGGGCGAGCAGAAATAAAACCAGTCTCACATTCTTCTTACATGCAGCTTTCACTGCTTTCATATCTATTTTGTATTCTGAAAAAGGGTATTTCCTATATTTAATTATGAAAAAGATTGTATTTTTACTCATTCTGATAACATTTTTTATAGCTACTTCTTTTAAAAACGTAGAAGCTGCGCCTTTTTCACCTTCAGATCAGAAAGCAATTCAAGACTTTTTTAAGCAGTTTACAAATACTAGAGACCCATCTACTGCTCCCTCTCCAAAAGCTTCCCCTACTGCTCCACTAAATGATTCCCCTACTCCTTCACAAAACCCAACCGTAACACCTTCCCCTGACACAACCACTACCCCGTCTCCCTCCCAAAATGCAACACCCACACCCACAAAAACTATTACACCTGAGCCAACAGAAACAACTAATTCCACTCCGCCTCCTACATCAACTCCTGAGAAAAGAGATGACCCAGCAGTCATAGCACAAACTTCCCCAATTCCATCCATAACCCCCAGCCCTCAACCTACACCAGTTATAGAACCCGTTAAAAAGATTGTAGAAACACTTTATAACCCTAGAAAAACTATACCTACTGGAATTTCTGAATTTTTGATTCCTAAAAATTTATATACAAATGACTCAACAAGAATTTCTTACAGTATTCTAGTTTTTATTATGTCTTTAGCTTTTTTTGGGTCCGGTTTTTATCTGGTAGATAGAAAAGTTAATCTTCGGTTTCCCAAAATTGACAACAGAACCACTTTTAGCGAATTTTTAAAAACCAGTAGAAACAAAATATGAAAAATTTATTTGGTTATTTTTTAATATTTATAAGTTTTGTTTTGATTTTATATGCCATATTTCTTAACACTAACGCAGCCAAAAAAAACCAAACGTTTTCTTCTTACACCTTTTTATCTTCTTCATGGGAAAAATACCGTGATGAGTTCATAAACCAAGACGGACGTGTAGTTGATTATTCCCAAAACGGAATTACCACATCGGAAGCGCAATCTTACGCACTCTTAAGGTCCGTTTTTATTGGAGATAAAGCGGCATTTGATAAAGTCTGGAGCTGGACTAAAAATAATTTAAAAAGGCCTCAGGATAATTTATTTGGATGGAGATGGGGAAAAAAAGCTAATAATTCATATGGATTTGCAAATGGCTCTGATATGAATTCTGCAACTGATGCTGATACAGATATAGCTTTTGCACTGCTTCTTGCATCTAAAAGGTGGAAGGATGACTCATATAAAAACTATGCAAATCCTATTCTGCAAGACATATGGAAACTTGAAGTAACAGATGCGAATGGAAAAAAATATGTCACTGCAGGAAATTGGGCAAATACAAATCCTCTTATTATTAACCTTTCCTACTTTAGCCCCTATGCATACCGTTATTTTGCTGAAGCAGACAAACAGCATGATTGGAATATTCTTGTTTCTGAAGGTTATGAGCTGCTGGAACGTGCAAGCAGCAGCCCACTTGATAAATCAAAAAGCGTAGGACTTCCGCCAGACTGGATAGCAGTTGACACTCATAACGGCACAATTTCCACACCTACTATTTCTAATTTCACCTCAAACTATTCTTATGAAGCTATAAGAGTCCCCTGGAGAATAGGTTTGGATTATTACTGGAACCCCTCAGAAGAATCAAAAAAATATCTCACGAAACATTTCACCTTTCTAGAAGAAACGTATAAACAAGACGGGAAATTAGCAGGAGTTTATGCGCATGACGGAAAAGTAGTGCAAAAAGATGAAAATCCTACCCTCTACGCAACCGCTCTTGCTTTTCTGGGAGTAACCAACCCCACACTCGCAAAAAAAATGTATCAAGAAAAGATTATAACTCTCTACTCTAATGATACAAATTCCTTTAACCAAAAAATTCCCTATTATGAGCAAAATTGGCTTTGGTTTGGATCAGCTTTATATAACAAACAACTTTCAAAATTTTAAATAAAATGGATGAAAAAATTAGAAGCTCTCAGGTTTCAAATTGGTTACTCATTCTAAATATACTGGTTTCATTTATTTATTTAGGATGGTGGTTTGATTTTTCTCATATTCATAATCCTGTTTTGTACTCACTTCTTTTATTTGGGGAAATTTATCACGTTACTATGGCATGTGGGTTTTGGTTTACCGTATGGAACAGAAAGAAAAAAAATAAAACTCCTTCTACTCAAAAAGCTTACCACCCACTCATAGACGTGTTCATAACAGTTGCAGGAGAACCAGTAGAAATTGTAAAGGAAACTATACAAGCTGCTAAAAAAATTGATTATCCAGATTTTCAAATATATGTCCTTAATGACGGTTATGTTGCAAAAAAAGAAAACTGGAAAGACATAGATAATCTTGCAGAAAATCTAGGTGTTAATTGTATTACCAGAAAAACACCCGGAGGGAATAAGGCTGGCAATATAAATAATGCACTTTCTGAAACAACTCATGAATTTGTAGCAAT
>CAZITH010000050.1:0-8208 GCA_964542125.1 uncultured Gammaproteobacteria bacterium
AAAACCTCTTGGATTAATTTGCTGGTAGTGGTTTTTCCATTTGTCCCTGCAACAAGAATAATTTCTAAATGAGAATTCTTTTTTAGTATGTTTCTAACAAACTTAACGTCAAATTTTAGGGCTACATGGCCCGGCCACGTAGAGCCAGACCTGTTTCTTAATTGAGAAGTTTTTGCAATAGCTTTTCCAATAAGTATTGAGGTTCTCATGTAAAGATTATATCAGAGTAGCCCTTGCTTTGGGTTCAGGGTGATTTAAATTTTGGAAAATTATAAATTAAAAATCACATTGCCCTAAGAATCTTAATCCGTTCCTCAATAGGGGGGTGGGTGGAGAATAGATTTACCAACCAGGAGGTTTTTTTACCTGAATCAGCTTTAAATGGGTTTTCTATATATAAATGTGCTGTTGCGTTAGATGCATGTCTCACAACACGTGGATTTGCTGCAATTTTTTCTAGAGCTGATGCAAGTCCTTCTGGGTAGCGAGTTAAAAGTGCGCCGTCAGCGTCAGCTAGAAACTCCCGTTTTCTAGAGATTGCTAGCTGAATTAGAGTTGCTGCAATGGGTGCTAAAATTGCTAAAGCTAAAGCAACAAGCATAAAAATACCATTGTTATCTTCCCTGTCATTATCCCGTCCTCTAAATCCGCCCCACCACATCATTCTGGTAAAAACATCTGACAAAATAACTAAAGATCCTACTAAAATTGCAACTACACCCATAAGCCTGGTGTCATAATTTTTAACGTGAGACATTTCATGCCCTATTACTCCTTCCAGTTCTGACTTAGAAAGAATTTGCAAAAGTCCAGTTGTAGCAACAACTGCAGCATGTTTCGGGTCTCTCCCAGTAGCAAAAGCATTAGGCGCTGGATCTTCCACCACATACACCTGTGGGACAGGGTTTCCTGAAGCAATAGCCATGTCTTCAGCTACAGCATGTAAGTCATGATATGATTTTTTGTCTGCAGGCTTTGCTCCGCTACTTGCAATAACTAATTTGTCAGAATAGTAATAAGAGCCAAAAGACATAAGTCCAGAAATAATAAGCATTAAACCTGCAAAAGACATTCCGTATCCCAATGCTCTTCCCAATACATACGAAACCATAAAGAAAAAAAGAACAAACAAAACCATGATAAGTATTGTCTTGCGTTTATTAGATCCGATGGCACTATAAATTGTCATGTGTAATAGTTGGAAAGAATAAATACGGAGTTAAAATTTGACTTCTACTTTTTTCTTTTCTTCTTCATTTGCCTCAAAGAACTCTTCCTCTTTGAAGTTAAAACGGGTAGCAATAATAGAAGCTGGGAACGTTTTTATTTTTGAGTTATACTCTAAAACATTTGAGTTGTAAAATTGTCTTGAGTAGGAAATTTTGTTTTCAGTGTCTGTTAGCTCTTCCTGCAGTTCCTTAAAGTTATCTGATGCTTTTAATTCTGGGTATGCTTCTGCAACTGCAAAAAGAGATTTGAGTGCGCCTGTAAGCATATTTTCAGCCTGTGCTTTTTCCTTTAAGCTTCCTGCGCCTACTAACGCACTTCTTGCCTTAGTAACATTTTCAAATACTTCTTTCTCGTGCTTTTCATACCCTTTTACAGTTTCTACCAGATTAGGAATAAGATCTGCTCGTCTTTTTAATTGAACGTCAATAGAGGAAAGCGCTTCTTTAATTCTTTCGCGTAAAACTACAAGTGAATTATAAGTGAGCCAGAGGTATAAAGCTCCTGCGAGTACTACAAAAATGATTAATCCCAGATATACTCCCATAACTTATTTTCCCACAACTTTAGGTTTAAGTCAAGAAAAAAGCCAGTCTGACAGCTTGTTAAAATTCCAGGAATTTATAATGTCTTCTTTTGTGCACCATCCCCTACGTGCAACCGCAACACCGTATTTCATATTATCCATGTGGGATAAAGCGTGGCTATCTGTGTTAATTACAAATTTTACTCCTTTTTCTTTAGCGTCTTTAATGAGAGTATCTGGAAGGTCAAGTCTTTCAGGCCACGCGTTTATTTCAAGAGCTTTATTGTTTTCGCGGCAATAATTAAAAAGTTTTTCAAAATTCACTTCATATCCAGCCCGTTCATTTAAAAGTCTTCCTGTTGGGTGTGCAAATATTTTTGCCTTAGGGTACGAAAGGCCTGCTAAAATTCTTTCCATCATCTTGTCCTTAGGAGTATTAAATGAACTATGGATAGAAACAATTGCAGCGTCAATTAATTCCTGTGACTTTTCATCAATTGCTAGATTTCCGGAAGCTAAAATGTCAACTTCAAGTAAATTAATTATACGAATATTATTTTTGAACGTTAACTTTAGTTTTTCAATTTTTTCCTTTCTTTTAGACAAAATGTCATACATCTCAGAAGATGAATGGTTCATTACGCTCGGGTTATGTTCTGAGAAGCCAAAATATTCATACCCTAACTCTACAGCTTTTTTTACCATTTCCTCCATGGTGGCGTTTCCATAATCATGACTTGAGTCTAGGGGGTAATTTGAGTGAATATGAAAATCCCCTTTAATGTCTTTAGGTTCTATAAGATGTGGTAGTGAGTGGCTGAGTGCTGCTTCTATTTCTCCTTGGTTTTCTCTTAATTCTGGTGGAATCCAATCCATTCCTAGGTATTTATAAAATTTTTCCTCTGAATTAAACTCCATAAGTTTCCCATTTTTATCTCCCTGTTTTATTCCCCGCTCAGACAATGACAATTTCTTTTTAAGCGCATATTCTCTTAACGCAACATTGTGGTGTTTGCTTCCGGTAAAGTGTTGCAGCAGTGATCCCCACTGTGAAGGAGGCAAAACCAATAAATCCACATGTCTTCCGCCGCCTATCAGAAGAGACGCTGTAGTAGGACCTTTTTCTATAACGCGCTCTTTTGCGGGAAATTCTACAAAGTGCTCAATTACTTTTTCCGGATCATGAGAAGTAACAGCAAGGTCAATATCTCCTACAGTTGAAACCATTCTTCTTAAGCTGCCCAATGGTTCTACATGGATTGTATCTTTAGACTTTTTCATGTGGGTTATTACAGCAGTTGCTAGTTCAAATGCGTGGGACAAAACCATTCTGTTAGTTTTAGTAGTGCCAGTTTTATATTCAGACATAGCTTGAAGAATATCTGCTTGGGATTTTTCCCCAAAACCCTCTAGCTCTGCAATTCTCCCGTCTGTAGCAAGTTTTTCTACGTCTTTTAAAACTGTATGAGGGTTAGTTAATTTAAAATGTGTTACAAGCTTATAAGCTTTTTTAGGGCCAAAGGAAGGTATATCTAAAAGTGGAAAAACTGCAGGGGAAATTCCGTCCAGAACTTTATCAAAATGTTCCACGTGACCTTTTTCAAAAAGTTCGGTAAGGCGCTCTTTTATGGTGGGACCAATTCCTGAAAGTTTTTCTAAATTGTTTTGGGAGTAGAGTGTTTTTAACTCAGTGCTTGCGTGTTCCACTGAATCTGCAGCTTTTTGGTATGCAATAATTTGAAACTTATATTTTTTCTCGTCCTTTATGGAAAAGGCTGCTGCTACATTTCTGAAGAGTTTTACTATCTCCTGGTTTGTCATATGTCTTATGCATGGTTATGATACCAGAGCATTGACCCTGAGGCAAGAATTTTATACAATACCTAAGTCCATTTTTAATTCAAACGACAAAGCTTGGATTAAATTTGGGGGCGTAGCTCAGTTGGTTAGAGCGCCTCCCTGTCACGGAGGAGGTCGCGGGT
The DNA here is from genome assembly GCA_964542125.1 of uncultured Gammaproteobacteria bacterium. Classification (GTDB taxonomy): domain Bacteria; phylum Patescibacteriota; class Microgenomatia; order Levybacterales; family GWA1-39-11; genus JAGORM01. Next base: position 3,736 of record CAZITH010000050.1, read on the forward strand.
TCGAGTCCCGTCGCTCCCGCATTTTTTGTTCTTGACAAATACTTCTTTCCCCTTTATAAATAATACTAATTCTCTCACTGCTCAATCCTGCCTGTATTTATCCATGCCGAAGAAAAAAGTTTCAAAGAAAAGTACTGTATCAACACGTAAGTCCGTTTCAAAAAAGGAAGTCCTCTCAAGTGCTGATTCCTATAAAAGTTTATTCTATGGAATAGCAACTGTAATTGTTTTATTCATTTTAGGGTTTTCTGCCGTAAGAATTTTTATTTCCCGTCCTAAGCCAGAAATTGATAAGGAGGCAGTGAGTGTTTCTAAGATAGAACAGGCAATGAAGGAGGCAAAAGATAATGTGTATACAGTTCAAGAAGGAGATTCTTTGTGGAGTATTGCTCAGGAAAAATATAATGATGGTTACAAATGGGTAGATATAGCGTCAGCCAATAACCTACAAGAGCCATATGATGTAGAAAAGGGCCAGAGGCTTGTACTTCCTGTTTTAGTCACTCCGATTCCAGAGCCTACAGTAGTCTTAGAAGTTTCTCCAAGTCCAAATCCTGACAGTCTAAATGTTCAGACACCCGAGGAAGAATCAGCTCAGGGACCTCAGATTTCTGAAAATCAGCCTGACCAAACTATGAATAATGAGCAAGCATTTCCTCAGGAGAAAATTACAGGAAATACTTATAAAATTGTGCCAGGGGATGATCTATGGCAGATAGCAGTGCGGGCGTATGGAGATGGATATAAATGGGTTGATATTGCAAAAGCTAATAATTTAGATAACCCGGACCTTATCCATTCAGATAACATTCTCACTATCCCCCGCTAGTAATTGATAATTCAATTAAATTCCTATATTATTTGAGTTGCGTTTAAATACTTTTTCGCGGCGATAAAACCTTTGTTCAGCAAAGAACTTTGTCATCGCTCAGTAAATGCGCGGCGGTAGTTCAGTGGTAGAATGCTTCCTTCCCAAGGAAGAGGTCGCCAGTTCAAGTCTGGTTCGCCGCTCAAGTTTGTAGGTAAATTAGGTAGACCTGCCTGCCGGTAGGCAAGTAAGTGAGTTCAACTTTTTACTAATTTTTAGTAAAAAGCAAAGTTCTGAGCGAAGCGAAGGTTTTTATTCGAAGAAAACTATGTTATTCTCGTACCTCGCTCAGAATTCCTTTACTTCTGCAGTCATTTTCTATATTCTTATTCAGTGATTGTTTTTCTATCTCAATTATTTATTGGCATAACCTCGCTTATAGGCGGGATCACTACGAGCATATTCGGATTTCAGCAGCTGGGAAATGATCAGATACCTTTTTTTATACTCATAGCAATTATTTTGTTTGGTTTAGGCGGTTTTTTGCTGTATAAAGCGTCAAGATTTGGCGAGAATATGAAATTTCAGGAAAAAACTCACACTTCTGGAGAAAATATCTTGCTTAAAAATAATCAAATATTAAATGATTATGCAAAAAGCGCAGAAAAAAAAGATAAAATGCAAACATTAAAAATGATAGCCTCTGCTGAAGAGCAGGTGAGCGAACAAAAAAAGATTGGAAATTAAAAGTTTACTTTCTTGACTCAATTAGGCCGGTTTGATAGAATAAATCGTGCTAAGAAAAACTAGCACGCTTTTTCGCTGAATAAATCGTGCCGCTCAAGAATTCATCTACTAAGAAAACAAAATTTATTTTTGTCTCCGGAGGAGTCATTTCAGGCATCGGAAAAGGTCTTACAGCATCCTCTATTGCATTTCTTCTCAAATCTGCGGGTTACAAAGTTGCACCCATAAAATTTGAAAACTATCTTAATTTAGATGCTGGCACTATAAATCCTATAGAACACGGGGATCCATTTTTATGCGAAGACGGGACAGAAGGAGATATGGATATAGGCTCCTACGAAAAATTTCTTAATGAAGACATGGGAAGAGATAACTTTGTGACTATAGGAAGAATCTATCAGACTGTAATAGACCGCGAAAGAAGATTTGAGTATAACGGAGAAGACGTAGAAGCAATTCCACATATTACAGATGAAATTATCTCCAGAATGACTTCACTCGCAAAGAAAAAAGACGCGGATATTGTAGTGGTAGAATTGGGGGGAACAGCAGGGGAGTATCAGAATATTTTGTATTATGAAGCATCACGTATAATGACTCTGAAAAACCCAGGAGATGTAGTCCACATCCATGTGTCCTATATGCCTACACCGGGGCATTTAGGGGAGCCTAAAACCAAACCAACTCAGCTTTCGGTAAGAACTCTTAACGGTATGGGGATTCAGCCGGATATTATAGTAGCCCGCTCAGAAAAATACTTAGACCAGAGAAGAAGGGACAGGTTTGCACTTTTTTGCAACATGCATCCAGAGGATATTATTAGTAATCCAGATGTAGAGTCAGTCTACGAAATTCCACTTACTCTTCATAAACAAGGAATTGAGAAAAGAATATTTGAAAAATTAGGATTAAAAGTTAAATCTCCAAATATTTCATCCTGGGAAAAAGTAGTTAACGCTGCAAAATCTAAAAAAGGGAAAACTGTAGAAATTGTTATAGTAGGTAAATATTTTGGGACAGGGGATTATCAGTTAAGAGATTCATATGCAGCACTATTTGATGCCATAGATCATGCTTCCTGGGAAGTGGGAGTTGAAGTTAAAACGAGATGGGTTGATGCGCAGGAAATAGAAAAGAAAGGGGTTGAAGTAATTGGGCAGCCAGAAGGAATAATTGTGCCCATAGGGTGGGGAGAGCGCGGCGCAGAAGGGATGATTACAGCAGCCAGTTACGCCCTTAAAGAGAAAATCCCTTATTTAGGGCTTTGTTATGGAATGCAGCTGGCAGCAATTTCTTATGCACGTGAAGTTTTAGGATGGAAAGATGCAAATACTACTGAAAATGACGGAAATACAAGTCATCCGGTGATTCATATAATAGATTCTCAGAAAAAACTCTTAGAAAAACGTGCATATGGAGGGACTATGCGTTTAGGTGGCTGGGAGGCTATGGTTAAAAAGGGCACAAGGGCATATGAAATATATAAAAATGCAAAAAAGTTTATAAATGGAAAGGACGGTCTCACTTCAGAACGTCATAGACACAGATATGAATTTAATAGCTCATATGCGCATGACTTTGAGGAAGCTGGGCTAGTCATTTCTGCTAGGTCTGTTGCGGAAGATTTAGTAGAGATTATAGAACTGCCTAAAGAATCACACCCATTTTTCATGGGTACCCAGGGACATCCTGAGTATAAATCTCGCCCTATGGATCCCCATCCTATCTTTGTAGAGTTTTTGAAGTCAACTTCCAGATAATGACCTATTCAAGTCCTGCTTTTGCGGTGCTCGGCTTCGCCTGCGCTCCTAAAGTCTCGCCCCATGGATCCGCACCCCATTTTGTGGAATTTTTAAAATCCGCAACAGCTGTTGAAAAATAAGCCTCAGTTCATGTATAATACTTCTTTATGGAAGAACAAGTCTTAAAGGAAGGCGTTTTTGTAAAAGTCATCCAAAAAATCATTGAAGGGAAAAAAGAGCGTTTAGTGCCCTTTCAAGGAAAACTCATTAAAATCAAGGGCTTTGGACATAATAAAATGATTACAGTTCAAACCGCTTTGGAAGGGGTAATGGTTGAGCGTATTTTCCCTGTAGCTTCCCCTACTATTACAAAAATAGAAGTTTTAGTAGAGAAAAAAGAATCTAAGAAACAAAAAAGAAAAGCTTTGAGAAAAGGCAAGTAATCCCCACTTGATAGATTTCCCCCATTTTTAGATACTGTATCTACTCATGAACAATTCCTATGGCAAAATAGGTGAAGATTTAGCAGAAAAGTATTTAGCCGGAAAAGATTACTATATTTTAGCAAGAAACTATCACAGCAGATTTGGGGAAATAGATATTATTGCTTCAGACGGCAGCACTATAGTATTTGTAGAGGTTAAAACTAGGACTCAAAATCAGTTTGGAACTCCGTTAGAAGCAATAACAAAAAACAAAATCTCAAAAATGGTAAAAACCTCTCAGTTTTACCTTTCTTCCAGGAATTTATTCTCAAATCCCTATAGATTTGATGCTATAGAGATAATTTTTGGCCCTGAAAAACCCATCATAAATCACCTTCTGAATATTACTTTTTAGGAGGTGAAGGTTGTAGTCTGTCCCAATATAAAGCAAAACGAGCAACTTTTTCATACTGCTGCCATTTTTGAGAATTTTCAGAAGAGTCAACATATAGGGTAGAATTTTTGTCTAAGATATGTTCATATGATCTGTATTTTACAAATTCAGTTTCAGTAAAATCATGAACTTTTTTAAGAGTTATTCTGTTCATTATTCTCGCTGCAGTTTTTGAGTCCGGATCATTCCTTCCTTCGTAGGTATCAAGAGATTTATTCTTCCAATTATAAAATTTGATTGCAAAATTTCTTGCCTGTTGCTTCATGTTTCCTTGTATATTATCACTGAAGTATTCTT
>CAZITH010000051.1:0-8060 GCA_964542125.1 uncultured Gammaproteobacteria bacterium
TTACCTTCCCATGCCATTTCACTTTTATTTCTTGCTCTATGTCTGGAAAAACAGCGAGAATTTTTTCAATTTCTTCTGGATTGTTAATATTTTTAAAAGAAGATCCTGTGGATGGAAGATCCATAGGATGTTTATTATTTCTGTAAGAAATATTTGCTAAATAAACTTGTCGTGCACGTGACACTTTTGCATCATCCGCTTTTTCTAAATTGAATTGAGCTGACAAAATAATCATATTGTGATTTTTCTTTACCGTACTTGAGCGGTATGAAAACCTAATATCTCTTTTATTTAACTTTTTTGTTTTAAAAGATGTGCTATCTAAGATTTCAGCTCCTGCAAAAGTGTCTTTTATCTCTCCTCCAAATGCTCCTACGTTTCCTCTTACGGCCGCCCCCACCGTACCAGGAAGACCGCCAGCCCACTCTAGACCAACCAAACCATTCTCAAATGCAAAACGTATAACAGAATCCAGCGTTACACCTGCAAACGCTTCAATTGTGTTGCTGTTAATTAATTTTACTGCCGAATTATCTTCTGACGTAATCTGAATAACTGCCCCTTCAAAATATTCATCTGTAAAAAGTAGGTTTGATCCTAAACCAGCAACAAAATATTTTTTTATTTTTTCCTTTTTTATAAACTGAAAAGCTTCTAAAACATCTTCTTTTGTACTGCATTCTAGAAGAAATTTTACTTCTCCCCCTAACTTGTACCATAAATAGACAGACATTTTCGCGTTCTCTATAATTTTCATGAGGTTTAGAATCTTACCGCAAAGCGGGAAGATTCGCAAGCTTACTTCCTTTTTACGTTATGAATAAAAGGTAAGCTTATTTTAGGTTATGAAGCGTTATTTAGCAAGAAATCTAATGAAGAAAAAGCATGAATGAGAAAATGCTGATTTCAATAATTGAATAGGCTAAGGTTATTTTTGTAATTTTTCTTATGATTCCTACGGGCCCATAACGCTCTAAATACTGGTAAGATAGAAAGCCTCCTGCTAACGGCATACCAATTCCAATGAATATATTTTTTATAAGTGAACCTCCTGAGACTATATTGTAGAGGGTATTATTAATTTGGAATAAAGAAAGAAAAATTCCAATGATTAAAAGAAGAGAAGGAGTGAGAATAAAAAATTCTGAAGCTAAGAAAACTGCAGGAGAGAGCTTAAGAGCTTTAGACATACCACTCTTCAGAAAGCTTTTGCTTGAAATAATCAACCCACGGATTTACTGAAGGATTTTGTTCATACAAAATACCCAAGTAAAAAGTTGTATAACTTCCTAGAGACAATACTTCCAGAAAATCTTGATACGTGTTTTCGCCTTTAGTTACATACTGCATGACTGTTTGATTGTTTTGCTGAACTACATCTATGGTTAGGTCTACTCTTTTTTTTATTTTTGAAGAATAAGACGGAGATTTAAAAATCATAAATTTCATATCTGCTTTTGGAAACTTTAATCCTTCCATTAAGTGGTGATTAAGGTCTGGAATTAAATAATATGCAGAGAAGGTCTTACTTGTTTCGTTAAATTGGTTTCTTAAGATTTGAGCATTTCCTGATAAATGTTCTGCTGCAAAAATAATAGGAATTTTATTAAGCATTGCATGTGCATCATGCATAGCTCGCTCTTTTATAGAGTCTATGTTTTTTGTAATGTGTTCTATCCCGCCTCTTAATTTTTCTTCATCAAGTGTAATTATCCCTGCATTATGCAAAAGTCCCATAAGACCTATTATTGTGTATCCATTTCCTAGTCTCGGAACTCCAGATGGGTTTAGCGCACCATCAAAAATATAAGCAGGGATATTATTTGTCTTGGCAAATTCAGAAAGTTTTCCGCCTTTTGTTAATACCAGCATTTTTGCCTGTTTTTCTTTTGCTTCATCTGCGCAGGAAAGAACCTCTTCAGTAGATCCTGAATAAGATGTTAAAACTACCAGAGTATTTGGCCCAACATATTTAGGCAAATGGTAGTCAGATACTGATTCTGTTGGAAATGGAAACTCCGGACCAAACAAGGCCTTTACAACAAGTGCTCCATAAATAGATGCTCCCATTCCGCAAAACACTATATTAGAAACATTTTTATAGTCTTCAGGAATTTTTACTTGCTTCACCTGTTCCCACGCTGCTGATAATTGCTGAGGAAGCATTTCTGTGGAACCGTAGGTGTTCTGAGGATCAAGCTTTTTAATCTCTTCTATATTTGTTATATCAATCATGTGAAGTATTAGTAGTGGTTATAGCTCTCCTCTTTCAAGTTTTCTTTGTATAGGAGTCTCATTGGGACGCGCGTAATCATCCTCAAGTCTCCATGTTGTACCTTTTTCAGGAGTCGAAACTTCTACAATATCACAATCTGTAATTCCAATAAGCCTGTGGCGCTGTCCCACACATGAAGAAAACCCTGATCCGCTTGCTAACACTGTCTCAACCAATTTACCGGTTGGATCATCCCACATAACTTTTGCTTGACCATTAATTAAAAGCCAACTTTCCTCTTTCTGATCATGAAGCTGCAAAGATAATCTTGCACCGCTGTTAATATGGATAATTTTACCCATATATGGTTTGTCTTCCTGTACCCAGTGAAGTTCGTATCCCCATGGTTTCTCAACACGTTTCACATATGGCTCATTAGAGAATTTAGAAGGATCAAAATGAGGAGGCTGTTGCTGTACAGTTGTTTCTTCCATGTTTACTATCAAATCATAATATCACCGCTTAAAACAAGATGCAAGAATTACTTATGATACCTCGGAAATAAAACTACAGCAGCGGATCCATCAGATCCAAATGTGCCGGTAACTTTTCCGTACTCATTTATTGCATTAACATGTGTTAGGCCTGCATTTTTCTCTATCATTTTTGAATCAACATTATTTATTACAAGTTGACCAGTCTTCCCAAAAGTATAAATAAGTGAGGAGTGGGGACCAGGCCCGCCCTCCTCTACAAAAAGAGTATCTGCGTGCCTTTCTCTTGCAGGAATTGCAAGTGAAATTGTCCCGTTTCTGTCTAAAGAAAAAGCTGCCATACTCTCCCCAACCAAACCGTTTATTATTCTAACAGCTTGTCCTCCTTCCACAACAGAAACACCAGAACTTTTATCCAAACTTATCTCTACCCCTGCAGCACCGGAATAAATAACACCTTATGAGTTTTTTCTCCTCGTAATTTATCTGCTGGAGTGAACTGCAAAAAAGGCTGTAGAGGTCCTTGTCTAGGCATAACGGTTAGAATTTCTCCTCCTCTTCCTGTCTCAAAACTGCTCACACCCCAATCAAGCCGTCTTAATAATAAATCAACGCCCAATTCTCCTTCTATCTCCCCTTGTCTTCGTAACGCTCTTTTGTCCACCGGTTGAGGAAGATACCTTGTCTTCCTATCCATTATACTTACTACTTCCGTCATGAAATTACTATACTATAATTGATACTAATAGTACCACTCTACTAGGGGAAATTATTAAATTAAAGGATGCTATTATGAGGTTACGCGGCCTGTGAGGGTAGATGATAGAATTGTAGGGAAAACAAGAACCGCAAAATACTTTTACTGAGCCGTTACACGACCTGTAAAAGTACTCTTAGCAAGCATAGCCTGCACTATATTTTGAGGTACTTCTTCGTAGTGGCTAGGCTCCATATAATAAGTAGCTCTTCCCTGAGACATGGATCTTAAAACTGTTGCGTACCCTGTTAGCTCTGCAAGAGGCACCATGCCGTGGATGATTCTAGCATTCCCGCGCTCTTCTGAACCTGTAATTTGAGCACGGCGTGACGACATATCTCCAATAACATCTCCCATATAGTCTTCTGGGGTGGTAACTTCAACTTTCATGATAGGTTCAAGTAGAGACAACTTTCCGTTCTTAGCAGCATCTTGCAAAGCCATAGATCCTGCAATCTTAAATGCCATATCTGAAGAGTCAACTTCATGGAAAGATCCATCATATAAAGTAACTCTTAGGTCAACTACTGGATATCCAAGTAAAAGTCCATTTTCCAATGTTTCCTTTACTCCTTTTTCTACTGACGTACAGAATTCGGCAGGGATTGCTCCCCCCTTAATTGCGTTTACAAATTCGTATCCTTCACCGCGTGGCTTAGGCTCAATTCTAATCATGCAGTGACCATACTGACCTTTTCCTCCGGTCTGTCTAATATATTTTCCTTCTCCTTTAACCTCTGCACCTGCAAATGTTTCTTTATATGCAACCTGAGGTGCTCCTACATTTGCCTCAACATTAAATTCCCTTTTCATACGGTCAACCATAATTTCAAGCTGCAGCTCTCCAACCCCGCTCATGATGGTTTGTCCTGTTTCATGGTTTGTTTTAACGGTAAATGTAGGATCTTCTTCCATTAAGCGCTTGAGTGCCTGACCCATCTTTTCCTGATCTGATTTAGTCTTAGGCTCAATAGCAAGAGAGATAACCGGCTCTGGGAAGGAAATCTTTTCTAGAATTAATGGTTTTGACTCATCACAAAGGGTGTCTCCGGTAATAGTGTCTTTAAGTCCCACAACCGCAACAATTTCTCCTGAAACTGCTTCTTTAATTTCTTCTCTCTGATTAGAGTGCATGAGAAGTAAGCGTCCAACTCTTTCTTTTACATCTTTTGTTGAGTTATAAGCGTAAGATCCAGCTGTTAATTTTCCAGAATATATTCTCACAAATGTGATTTTTCCTACATGTGGATCAATCTGAACTTTAAACGCAAATCCTGTAAATGGTTCTTCTGGGGTAAGTTTTCTAGTTTCTTCTGCTCCTGTTTTAGGATTTGTACCCTTTACATCAACTCTATCCGTAGGAGATGGAAGATAATCTACAACTGCATCCAAAAGTGGCTGTACTCCTTTATTTCTTAAAGAAGATCCTGCATAAATTGGAACTAACTTATATCCCACAACTGCTTTTCTAAGTCCTGCTTTTAATTCTTCTGTTGAGATCTCTTTTCCTTCTAGATATTTTTCAAGTAAAACGTCATCATTTTCTGCAATCTTTTCTATCATTTTGTGTCTGTATTCTTCAACTTGAGCCTTCATATGTTCTGGAATATCATCTGTGGTTTCGTATTTAGCACCCAGCTCTTCTCCTGTCCAAACTAAAGACTTCATGTTCATTAAGTCCACTATTCCCTTAAATTCATTTTCAGCGCCTATGGGAAGCGCCATAATGATAGGATTTGCACCTAATCTCTTTTCTATTGAGGCTACTGTCTTTAAGAAGTCTGCTCCTAGCTTATCCATTTTGTTCACAAAACAAATTCTTGGAACATGATATTTATCTGCTTGACGCCATACGGTCTCAGACTGGGACTGTACTCCTTCTTCTGCGTCTAATACAGTAACTGCTCCATCTAGAACTCTAAGTGAGCGCTCAACTTCTGCAGTAAAATCAACGTGTCCGGGGGTATCAATAAAGTTAATTCTGTATGGATTATCTATTCCTTTTGCTTTATCAGCTGTGTGGGTCCAGAATGCGGTGGTAGCTGCAGATACAATAGTAATACCGCGCTCCCGTTCCTGAGCCATCCAGTCCATGACGGTATTTCCTTCATCAATATCTCCAATTTTATAAGTACGTCCCGTGTAATAAAGAATTCTTTCAGATGTGGTAGTTTTCCCCGCGTCAATATGAGCAATAATTCCAATATTGCGAATTTTCTCAAGAGGAACATTTCTATTTTCTGTAATTGTATCAGCCATATAAAAAATCTCAAAAGGTAAAGGTCAAAACTCAAATTTAGAAATGAAAGTGAATCGAAGATTTGAGATTTGCGATTTACACTCTGAGATTACATTAAGTATAACAAAGTTAGGGGAAATTGTAAATAATATACCTTCTTTATATATATTCGTCTTATTCAAGTTTACAACTCTCATAAGATATCTATGTACTCAAAATACTCGTAAAAATTTTGCAAACAATTGTATTTTGAGTATAATTGTGAGAATGCGAATTGCTAAAGTTAGAAAACTTTTATCAGAAAATAAATTTGATGCGTTGTTTATTTCTTCCGCGTATAATATCCGCTACCTAACAGGTTTTGATGGATTTGGAACTCATGAACGGGAGGGATTTGCACTTTTAACACAATCTAATCTTTATGTATGCGCAGATCCTAGACTATCAGAAGGTGCTCGTAAAAATTCTCAAGGCGCTACCATAGTCGAGTTTAGTGCTGGGAAAAAACTTATTCCCCAACTTCAAAAAATACTAGATAAAGAAAAAATTCAAGTATTAGGGTTTGAAGAAAACCTAACCTACTCAGAATATAAACGTTTTAGAAAGCTTAAGAATATAAAATTCAAAATGTCAGAGGACATTATAGAATTTGTACGGCAAGAAAAAGACATAGAAGAATTACAATCTTTAAAAAAAGCATGCGAATTAACTGATGAAACATTTTCCCATATTCTTAAATTAATAAAACAAGGTCAAACTGAGCTAGAAGTTGCATGGGAAATGGAAAAATACATAAGAGAACATGGAGGAGAACTAGCGTTTCCTACTATAGTAGCGTTTGGTGAAAATTCTGCGGTCCCCCACCACAAAACAGGAAATAAAAAACTTGAGAATGATTCTATTATTCTTCTAGATTTTGGCGCAAAAGTTGACGGGTATTGTGCTGATATGACTAGGACCGTTTTTATAGGGCGCACACCTGACCAGTTTAAAAAAATGTATGAAGCAGTACGTATAGGACAACAGTTACCTTTTGAAACTGCTTTACATGAAATAACACCAGAATTTATTGATAAAACAGCTAGAGACTTTGTTATCTCTCAAGGTTTTCCAAGTGTTCCTCACTCTGTAGGACACGGGGTAGGATTAGAGGTACATGAACTTCCGCATATTTCTCCGGGATTTAAAGAAATAATAGAACCTAATACACCTTTTACTATAGAACCGGGAGTGTACATTCCAGGATTTGGCGGGGTAAGAATTGAAGATACCGTATTTTTTAACGGAGAAAAACTTCTCCCCCTTACTAATTCTTACAAAAATCTCATAGAATTATAAAATCTCATCTGTTACAATAAACTCCATGCTAGACAATAGAGCAATTATTGGTTTTATTGTTATTGTACTGATAGGTCTAGGACTTGCGGTATACGTTTCCGGGAAATCTAATCCTTCAGGTTCTGCAAAAGTAGCCGATACAACAGTTCTTGACACACCTTCACCGCAAATTACCATACCAGAGATGAAAGATGGACCTACCGCAACACCTATGCCAACTATAGTCCCAATTTCAGCAACTAAAGGAGTTATTAAAACCGCAAAAGGAGATATAGAATTTGTGCTTTATCCAGATGATGCACCTAAAACGGTTACTAATTTTGCAACTCTTTCTAAATATAAATTCTATGATGGTTTGACGTTTCATAGGGTGGAGCCAGGATTTGTAGTCCAGGGAGGAGATCCTAATGGAAACGGTACGGGAGGCACTTCCATTTATGGCGCAACATTTCCTGATGAACTAAACCCTGAAACAGAAAGCTATAAAGAAAGCTACAAAGAAGGAGTTATAGCCATGGCAAATAGAGGTCCTAACACCAACTCTTCACAATTTTTTATCATGTGGGAAGATCACCCAGAACTACCCCACAACTACACTATTTTTGGTAAAGTTACTAAAGGAATGGACGTAGTCCACAGTATGGTCGCGGGAGATAAGATATTATCCATAACAGTTGAATAAAATTTTTTTACTTATCCTCCTACCTCAGGCAACCCAGTGCAGGAATTACACCCTTTACAACATTTGTTAATTCATATGGAGTATCGCAACACATATCTATCTCCTTGGGTTTTCTCGGACAATCTTTACATGCTTCAAAAACTTCTGGGTGAAGTTTCGATAGTTCCATAACTGGAGATCCCATCTTGGAAAACATTTTGCCGCTTCGTTCATTCCCAAGTGCAAAAAGTGTTGTTCCTGGATTTCTGTCGTTTTGAATTTTAACTACAGCCTGTGTTGCGAGTGTTCCCACGCCAGAATTTCTATATTTATCATTTGTGAATATTGATCCAATT
>CAZITH010000052.1:0-8058 GCA_964542125.1 uncultured Gammaproteobacteria bacterium
ATAAGCGTCTATGTTTTTTGCTAATTTTTTAAAAGTATCAGCAATACTAAAATCCTGAGGTTTTTGTTCTGTTGGAGTTTCTGGTGTATACACTGCCTCCACCCCTAACCAGCTACCAGCTCTTTTAAAGAATCCTCCTCCCTTTTTAGCTTCAGGCATTTTAACTATTCCGGGTTGCTGAGAAGGCGTCTTAACGGTTACTTTAAATTCGTTGGGTTGTGATTTTTCTGCTGCAGGATTCATAGAAAAATACCTTCTTAAAAAAGGTATGTCTTAGACTATCCTATGAAAAGTTTAATGTCAAGATAAAACAATTATTCAAAGTACATCAAGAAATTTTCACACTTCGTTTCACTCTAAAATCCTTACCACTTTGCTTTCTTTCCTTACATTTGGTATAATTCAAATTGAAGTGCTAAGTGAGTAAGGCGACCAAGATAACTTCTTTTTCCTTCCACATTTGCAGTTCCCATTTTCATGCTAGGTAAAAATAATTTTTTTAGTTCAAACTCCATTTTGAAAGGTGGTGAGTAATTTTTATGACAAAGTTATACGTTGGAAATCTCCCATACTCAACTACTAATTCAGACTTACAAAACTATTTTGGACAGTTTGGAACAGTTTCTTCCGCAGATATTATCATGGATAAATTCTCTGGAAGATCCAAAGGATTTGGATTTGTAGAGATGGAAGATGATGCTGCAGCACAAGCTGCAATTGAAAAAGCAAACGGATCTGACTTTGGCGGAAGAAACATTGTTGTTTCAGTTGCTCGCCCAAAGGAAGATAGACCAAGACGCGATTTTAACGGTGGAGATCGTGGCCCACGCCGCGACTTCAGAAACGATCGCTAAGAGTTTGATTTTCAAATTCGAAACTAAAAAACCCCTTATGAAAGTAAGGGGTTTTTGTTTGGGAAAATTATGCAGCTTGAAAGGTATTTTCTATTTTCCACTAACTACTGAAGCTTTTGCACGTTCCGCCATAATGTCTCTATAAGCACTTCCTACTTCATCTATCTCAGTAAATTGCGAAGGCGTTAGTCTTTGACGAGTGAGATCATAATGATTTGTTGCCCAATAAAGTTTTATAAAATCTTCTCTGCTAAATTTGTCCATTGGATGCGATTTTGTTCTTCCTACAGGATTAATTATTCCTAGTTCTCTTGCTTTCGCAATAACTTTTGCATCAAAGGAAGAAGGAAAAACTCTAAAAGGAATAGCCATAGAGGTTCCACCCGCAACATCAAATATTCTTAGTGAATCAAACAAGCTTACCACGTCACCAATCTCGTCTTTCAGGGTTCTTTCTGGTTTAAACCCAGACTCTGACTCTTCTTTTTCTACTAGTTTTTCCTCAAGTACTCCTCTTGGAAATTCCCCACCTATAATTTCTTCTGCAGTCCTCTCTGAAATAAGAGAAGTGACCGCCTGAAGCTCTTGAAGGTTAAATGAAGAAAGAGCAAGCCCTAAATCATCAAAATCTTGTCCAACAACAGCTTCTATTCTCCCACCATCTTCTTGAACCTTTTTTATTTTATCAACTGCTTGTTTTCTAATTCGTAAAAAATATTCTGGCCCATTTGAAGCAACTTTCCTAAAATTTTTATCCAATTTTCCTTGCTGATGGTCTAAAATTTCTTGTGCATCTTGGGCAGATGTGCCTTCTCCTATTTTGTCTTCTGGCTCATAAAGCTCCTGAACCGCTCCAGAAAGAACATAGCTAAAAACTGCTGCTTCCTGCTGAGTAAAGGCAGAAGCTCCGGGCTCAAACTCTCCAAGATTTTTTCCTACCTTACTTGAACCAAATCGATCCACGCTTGATGGTTCGCTATTTGGAACACCATACAAATCTCTCATTCTTTCGTGGTAAGAAACTCTAGGACCCTTTGTGTTATCCTTTGGCGGATTTTTTATAGGCTTTTCTTCTACGAGAGGTGGAGTTTGCCTTCTGAATCTGCCTGTAATTCTTGAAAATGCATTTCCTTTTTTTTCTTGTCCAGACTGCGGAGCATTCGCTTCCCTATTTTCATTCAGATAATAAATAGTACAAAAAGAGAAATAATACTACAAGAGGTTTATAACTTTCCCTGGGATCGGAGACGGCGCTCTTCTGCTTCGTCAAGGATTTTTTTTCTTATTCTGATATTCTGAGGGGTCACTTCTACCAGCTCTGTATCATCTATGTATTCCAGTGCATCCTCAAGGGACATAACGTGCGCTGTATCTGCGTGTGCGGATACTCCTTCACCCTTAGACCTCATGTTAGACTGCTGCTTAATTTTGCACACATTAATTCTCATGTCCTCAGGTCTTGAGTTCTGTCCTACAACCTGACCTTTATACACTGGAGTTGCCGGACCTATAAAAAGAGTTCCACGGTCTTGAGCATTTACTAATCCATATTGGGTAGTTTGACCTGTCTCAAATGAAACGAGAGACCCCCTATCCCGTGGAATTGTATCTCCTTTATCCTCCTGGTAATCTAAGAAAATAGTATTAATGATTCCTAACCCTCTTGTGTCAGTTAAAAGTTCTGATCTGTATCCAAAAAGGTCTTTTGTCGCCATGATAAATTCATACATAACAATCCCGTTATCTATATTCATTTCAACCATTTGCCCGTGTCTTATTCCCATTTTCTGCATAACGCTTCCTGAATATTCTTCTGGAACTTCTATAAACACCTGCTCATAAGGCGTCATGTTTTTCCCGTCTATTACTTTATTAATAACCTGTGGTCTAGAAACTTGAAACTCATACCCCTCACGTCTTAAACGTTCTATGAAAATTGCCAAATGCAGCTCCCCTCGTCCCGATACTAGCCATCCGCCGGTGGGACCCTGTTCTATTCTTAGGGCCATATCAGTCTCAAGTTCTTTATAAATACGCTCCTCAATTTGCCTAGAAGTCTTAAACTCTCCCTCTTTTCCTGCAAACGGACTGCTATTTACCGCAAATGTCATTCTGACCGTAGGCTCTTCAATTTTTGTAACAGGAAGTGCTATAGGATTTACAGGATCTGCTATGGTTTCCCCTATATTTATATCTAGAATTCCAGTTACTGCCACTATATCTCCAGCCTGAGCTTTCTGCGCGTCTTCTTTTCCTAACCCTACAAATGTCTGCAAAGACGTAAGTCTTACTTTTCTTTGAATCCCGTCTCTATTAATATGCGTCACTTCTTGGTTTGCGGTAATTTTTCCATTAACTATGCGCCCTATTCCAATTCTTCCTTTATGTGAATCTGAGGATAAAGTAGTAACAAGCATTTGAAGAGGTGCATCCGTATCTACTTTTGGCTCTGGAATGTGTTTTAAGATTGCGTCAAATACAGGAGTAATGTCCTTCATATCTGCCATTTCAGGCTCCAAGCCCGCAAGACCGTTTTTTGCGCTTGCGTAAATTATAGGAAATTCCGCGGTTTCATCATCTGCCCCCAATTCTATAAATAAATCAAAGGTTTTATTAATGACGTGGTTAATTCTAGCATCTGGCTTGTCTACTTTATTAATGACCACAATAATTTTGTGTTTCATTTTTAAAGCCTGTTTTAAAACAAATCTTGTTTGAGGCATAGGACCTTCTTTTGCGTCTACCAATAAAAGGCATCCATCCGCCATGTTTAAAACCCGTTCTACCTCTCCGCCAAAGTCAGCATGTCCCGGGGTATCTATGATGTTAATTTTTGTGTCTCCCCACTGAACTGAGGCGTTTTTAGAAAAGATGGTGATTCCGCGCTCCCTTTCCAGCTCGTTAGAATCCATGATGAGATGAGACTCATCTGTAAATTCTTTACCCAGCTGAGTCTTTGCTTGTCTTAAAAGACAATCAACCAGTGAAGTTTTTCCATGATCCACGTGGGCGATGATAGCTACATTACGAATGTTCATAAAATTAAAAAATCCCCCATTGGCTTCTGGGGGTTTAAATTATTATAACAGATAACACTCAAAATCCCTAATCTTTGAGAAAGATATATCTATTATTGAGAACGTTATAAATAAAAATGCAAGGCTAAGTCTTCCAAGTTTAAGTGATTATTACAGACTCTATTTTCTTGCGAATGTAATGAGTAAAAGGCAAGATTAATACTTTCATAATTATGATAATCTTTATCTTTTGCGAATGTAATGAGTAAAAGGCAAGATTAATACTTTCATAATTATAATAAGTTTTAATCTTATAGTTTTTTATTTTTCCCCTAAATTGTGGTATACTACATGATTCTTCCCAGGTCACCCTGGATAACCGCAATGTTTGCTTTTGCGATTTTATCCTTCGTGGATCCTGTCGCGGAAGTTGACATCCAAAAGAACCACCTGAATCGGAACGCATCAAAACGCAAGGCGCGTATCCCGAATCAGTACAAAACCACCACAGGAGAGAACAGGACATGAACGACCAAGTTCGCAGGCAAATCGCCCATGTGCTCGGTGAAACCGACCACATAGATCCAACACGGATCGTAACCTGCACCCACTGCGGGCAGAAATACGATTGGCACAATAGCGCAAACGAGAGTTTGCCTATGACGTTTTGCAGCTACACCTGCGAGATGCTCGAAAACGGAACAACCGTTGAAGCTATCTTGCATGCACAGCGCGCAGATCACGACTGATAATCCTCCTACCAGGAGAGAAAGGACACACTGTGAACCCGCCCACTCGGTACAAGGCAATCATCGCCGCAGGGCACTTTGACTCCTCTTAAGAGTTATTGCGCCCACCATCGTTACGCCCGCGCCCAAAAAGCGCTCAGAAAGATACGGAGAACATGGAAACCAATCCTGAAGCCCTGCTTGGGAATCTTCGAGACGCGAAGGCCAAGGTCGAAGCCGCACAAGACGAACTCGCTGTCACTCAGAGGGGTCGCGATGCTGCGGTTGGAATCGTGCATGAGGAATGGGGCCCGAAACTGGACACCGTTCAGAAGAAACTTGATGCCGCACGGCTCGAGGTCAAGAACGCTCAGAAGGCAATCGATGACGCAACCGCGCCATCCAAACCCGCTGAAGTGCAAGAGCCTGAAACCGCACCGCCGCCCAGCGAGACCCATCATGGGTAAACATGCACATCTTCGAGCCATGCTCGATGACAAGCAGGCCGACGACGACGACCATGAGGAGCATGAAGCACCTTCCCAGTCTAGCTGGAAGAGGTTCCTTGTGATCGGTACTATCATTGCCGTCACCTTTGCCGTCATCGCTGCGCTGCCTTCCCCGGAAGACACTCTGGACGAACGCTAGAGGGTACGATGAGCAAGATCGATCATCCTGAACAGGATTGCCGCTGCGGAAGCAAATTCGACTGGTCCCAAAGGGGGAACAACCACGTACGTGGCGACTGCCGCAAGTGCAAAGCATCTGTCTCCTTTCACAAGAGAAACGGAAGCTGGCAACCTACAGGCACCAACCGCCACGGCAACGGCAATCACGTGCAATAGCGCAACTGGAACACCAGACCTGACCAATCTGAGTCACCAGCTGCGTTAGCAAATCTCACCTAGGAGGTGAAAATGGTTCTTTTGGAGAGGCCGCCTGGCACACGTGTGTATACGTAAGGATTTCCTTACAACTCGTTTTTACACGAGTTTACACATATCACCAGGCGGCATCTCTACTTAAAAATTAAAACTAAAAAATCTTCTGAAGAACATCAGATACGTGGCAGAATAAAATACAGATTACTTAGCGGATTCTGTAGAACTTACTATTAACCACTCCCCGCTTCCCAACTTAAATTTAGTTCCATCAGCTCTTGTTACAGTTCCGTCTTTGCCTATCTTTGTTTTATTGGGAAATGTAACGTCTGTAGAAATTTCTGACATTTTTCCATCAGTATTTGAAACCAATTTTCCATTTTCTACTCCGTAGGAAACTTCTTGTTTCTGCTTCATCATATTTTTAGAAGTCTCATCCTTCATCATTCTCAACATGTTGTCCCGACTAATGATATCTTGGCTTTGTTTTTCAAGAAGTGGCTTATATTTTGCGCGGCCTACAGCAAATCCGCCGGCAAACCCTATAATTAAAGCAACAACTATCCCTAAAATTACCGTATTACGCATATACTCTCACCCCCTTCCAGGGCAAATTTATATGAATTTCACTCTTAACATGTTTTAAAAAGACGAAGAGATTGGGGAGAAAAAAGGAGAAAGAAATGTGTTTTTTCTGAATTTGAAAAATTAAACTCACACTTTTGGTAATACTACACCAACCGCTTTTAATTATCAAGTGAGGAAGCTAGTTGGACTTCTTTTTGGATTTCTCGAGGACATCTTTTACTTTTTCTATAGCAGCTTCTGCAAACTGAGCGCCTATGTCCACTGCTGATTCTGCCGGTTTATGGATTACATGTTGGGCAAATTCAAGCTTTTTATCAATAGATTTATGCAAGTCATCAATTCTTTTTTTAATGTAAAATACTGCAAACACTAATGCTATAAGCAGCACAATTCCCATGCTCATATATACAAGTCCTACAATATAAAAAAGGTCTTGAAGTGACATAGATTTAGTATATACCTATCTTTTTAATGTATCAACCTCTTTCACTTTTATGAAAAACTAAAAGAGTGAGGGCAATTATTGAAGTTAGGAAAGAAAAATAAAAAGGCGAATACATGCCTAAGTTTTCCCATAAAATACCTGCAATGAAAGACGCAGGAAGCGCACAGATTCCTACTATCATTTGAAATGTCCCCAGATAACTTGCTCGCAGGGTAACTGGTGCCACGTCAGATACAGCTGCTTTTTGAACCGTGTCAATTGATCCTTTTTGAAATCCAAAGAAAATAAATGCAGTAATCACCATAAAAACATCTTTTGAAAATATGAGCATCAGACATACAATTGCCCATGAGAGAAATCCAAGAGATAACATTTGTTTTCTTCCATACACGTCAGAAAGTTTTCCAAAGACAACTGAAGAAAAAGATGCGGCTAAATTGTAAATTAAATACAAAATGGGTAGAAAAACTAACCCAAACCCAATTTTACTTGCAAAAATCAGAAGAAAAGAATATGAAAAAAGTCCAAGCGCAAAAATTGCATTTAAGATTAAAAAAAGTATTGAGTGAAAAGAAAGACCTTTGAATATAAATCCGGAAAAGATCTTTTCTCCGTCTATCTTTTTTTCTTTTATAAAAAAATAAACCAGTAAAACAGAGACAACTGAAGGGATTGCCGCAAGCGCAAAAATTGTTCTTACAGGAAATAACTTTAATAATAGAATTGAAAGGAGTACTCCAGCAACTGCTCCCAAATTATCAAACGATTCAAGAATTCCAAAATATTTTCCTCTATTTTTCTCATGGGTTAAATCTGCAATCATTGCGTCTCTAGGAGAACCTCTAATTTTCCCTGCTCTATCAAGAATTCTAAATGGTATCAAAACAGGCCAAGTAGCTGAGAGGGCGTATCCTATTCTTGAAATACCTCCAAAAAAATAGCCAGCCCACACAAATGGCTTTCTGGTTCTGTATTTATCTGAAAAGTATCCTGAAGCAGCCTTAGAGAGTGAAACCATGCAGTCTCCTATTCCATCTACTAACCCAACAGCTGCCATGTCTGCTCCCAAAACTGAGGTAAGAAATAATGGCCAAATAGGGGAAATGATATCTGACCCCATATCATGCATGAATGAGGCCGCAGAAAGAATGCCTACTGTTTTTTTAACGCTCTTTTCATCCATATTAAAAGTATAGCACCAGAGATAATGAAGAAATGAATGTAATATGAAAGAAAAATATACAAAACTACAAAGATTTCTTGTGAGGGTTGTTTTTAAATTCTATGTGGAAAGTTTCGCGGTCATTACAATGCGTTTTATTTTTCCGTCCTCTAATTCTATAGAATCCAGGCCTGTGCTTCTTTGGTATTCTGCAAGAAGCTCTGAAAGTGTTGTTTGCTGGTCTTTTGATTCCTCACGTGCTTCTTTTATCTTATTTGCAACCTGCATAACATCAGGTCTTTTCATAATTTCAGATTTAGTTGCAGTTTTTACTTTAGTTGCTTTTTTTGCCATGATGTCGTATTAATGATGTGTTTATAAAT
>CAZITH010000053.1:0-7934 GCA_964542125.1 uncultured Gammaproteobacteria bacterium
TCCAGGGTCGGTAAATGATTTTGTGGGTAAAGTATTTATGGGGAATGTTGACTCTGGGGGGAATTTGACTGGATGGACAGCTCAAAACCCCTTGCCAAACAATCTCGGTTTAGGTGCTGCAGCGATTTCTGGTGATAGAATATTTTTCTCTGGGGGTTTTAACAATTCAATTGTTAGCAAAAAGGTTTATTCTGCACCCATAAATCCAGACGGTTCATTAGGGACTTGGATAGAGGCAGGAGAAATGCCGGAAGGAAGATTAGGGCACGGGATGATAGAGCACAACGGAAATCTTATTATTCTGGGAGGATCTGCAAACGGACCTGCATTTGATACCGCATATAAAGCATCTGTTAATCCGGACGGTACTATTTCCTCATGGTCATCACTTCCGTCACTTCCTGAACCCCTTTATAGAGCAAGCTTTGTGAAAGCAGGAGGACAAATTCTTGCAATAGGTGGATATAATGCTGGATTAGGTTCCAGAGATACTGTGTATTACACAACGGTTCATAATGATGGGACAATTGATCCCTGGCAATTAAGTGTAAACCATCTTCCAGCAAATGTTCACGGTGCAGCAGCAACAGTAGCTGGAGACTATGTATACCTTGCTGGAGGTTTTAGAACTCAAACAGATCAATATTTGGATTCTGTATACGTCACAAAATTGAGTATAAGTAACGATATTAACCTTAATGTTCCATTAATAAAACAGACGGATCCATTATGGAAAGACTTGGAGTATGACTCAGCTCATCTCTGGGCTTCACCATCTGCAATTACGATAGACCGTTGGGGGTGCGCATTAACTTCTGCCGTAATGATATTTCAGTACCATGGAATTACAAAACTTCCCGATGGTGGAACTCTTACTCCGGACAGTCTAAATAGCTGGCTCAAAAATGAGAAGGATGGATATGTTGGAAATGGGTTGGTAAATTGGATTGCACTTTCTCGGCTTTCTAAGCTTTCTAAAACTCAAAATCCCAGCTTCACTTTTGATGCCTTACAGTATAAAAAAGATGGTACTTTCTCTGCACAGTTTTTAACACAGGATTTGCAGAACAATATTCCAAATATTTTAGAAGAACAAGGCCATTATATAGTTGCAAAAGGGACATTAGGCAATTCGTTTTCTATAAATGATCCTTATTATGCAAGAACCTCTTTAGCGGATTATTCAAACACTGCAATTTCAAGAAGAAGATTTATTCCTTCCCATACGGACCTTTCATATATGATGTTTTTGGTGGATCAAAATGTAAATATTGAATTATTTGATCAAGACAATAATTCTATAGGAGACTCATTTATTCAGGATGCAATTTCAGACCCTTTAGGGTCTGGAAATTCAGGCAATCCTTTGAAGACTATTTTACTTCCTGTACCAGCAGACGGAAATTATACTCTAAAAATAACTTCAAGCACTTCTCAAAAGTACTTTTTGCAGGGGTATCTGTATGATCTAGATGGTAACGTGAAAATTTTTGAGAGAAATGATGTGCTAGGACAAAACGACATAGATACTTTTTCATTTAATTTCAGTAAAAATGGGAATACAAATGCAGTTTTACAAGAACAAGTAACCTTTGCAACACTTAGAAATGATCTCTCTGTACTGTATGGATTGGGTTTTATCAAGAAGGACTTTTATAAAGATTTGAAAGAAGAAATTGATGAAATTGAGAAAAGCTACAATAAAGGTAAAGATGTTAAAAAGAAGTTAAAAGAATTATTAAAAGAGATAAAAGAAGAAAAAAAGTTAAACGAACAGGCTTCATCAATTCTTACAAATGACATTCAAACTCTTATAAATACTCTGTAGCAAATTTGTTCTTGAACAAGTACTTACTCTTCTTCATAATAACTTCATGGGGCAATTATACGTAGTCAAAAGAAACGGTGAACTAGAACCCTTCACAGAAGAAAAAGTCATTAACACTATGCAGCGCGTAGGTGTTCCTTCTATTCTCCAGCCAGAAGTGCTGGCACACGTACGTGCGCGATTCAAGGGCGACTATATTTCTACAGATGATTTGTTCAAGCACGTCTTTGAATTTCTCAAACGAACGGATAAAAAATCCTCTTTGCGTCTTAATTTACGGCGTGCAATTTTTGATTTGGGTCCCACAGGTTTTCCGTTTGAGCGCTATATTGCCCGCATTTTCCAGGACCAAGGATACAAGACACTGGTAGATGCACATATGATGGGGGAATGTGTGCTGCATGAAATAGACCTTCTTTTAGAAAGAGAAGGCAAGCGAGAAATAGTAGAGGCAAAATTCCATAATGATTTAGGGTCTAAAACTGACATGCATGTAGCACTTTACACTCACGCACGGTTTCTAGATGTCTCAAAGAAAAATAATATAGATGCTGTTTGGGTTATCACTAACACAAAACTTACAACAGATGCAATTTCATACGCTCAGTGTAAACGGATACATGTGTTAGCATGGAATTTTCCATCTAACCAAAACCTTCAGCATTTTGTAGAGAGCCCTAAAATGTATCCGATTACCATATTAACTGACCTTACTAAAGAGGAAAAAACCGTACTTATAGAAGACAATATCATTTTATGCCGGGACCTTTTAAGCCTTTCTCAACAAGAGATTAACAATTTCCCTTTTATAAAACGGACGCATTTAGAGCGCGCAATCCAAAGTGCACGGGTATTACTAGAAGGTTAGAGTAAAAGTTAGGTAAACTTCTATCTAGTTTAAAATCTTTTGTTTTATTTGCCAATTTTTGGTTGACAATTGAGAAAAATGGTATTAGCATGTATTTATGCTTTCCACTATTTTAATAAAACTAATCCCCTTAGAAACAGTGTATGCGCATTGCGATATTCCATGTGGAATTTATGACCCTACTCCCATGCAGATTTCTGCACACAGTATCTTACGATTCACCCAAATGCTGTTAGAAAGTGAAAAAGAAGACAACGCTATAGCGCGTCAACATAAAACTATAAGAATTACCGTTGCAAAAGAAGAACATGGTAAAAGAATAGAGGAAGAAATAGGAACACTAGAACATGACTATTTTAAAGAAGAGCACTATTCTGGGAATCCTGAGCTTAAAACAACTATTGAGGACGCGATAAAACTTTCCATAAAAACAAGACAAGGAGTGGATATAGTTTCCAGCCAAGAGCTTCTTGATAAGGTTCTTAAAATTTCAGAAATTTTTTATAAAACAAAAGGAATGACCCCTGTGAGAGTCCCTTCTATTTACCCCACAAAAGGCGAAATAGTTACCTATAAAGCATGATGTTTTCTTTCTTCAAGGTTTCAGGACATAGTATGGAGCCATTTTTAAAAGAAGGGTCAGTTGTTTTTACCTCTATACTTTTTCCCATAAAAATCTCAGACGTAGTAGTTTTTCAATACCATAATAAAAAAATGATAAAGCGCGTTGCAAAAATTCAAGACAAAAAGATTTATACTGAGGGAGATAATAAAAATGATTCTTTAGACAGTAAAAAAATAGGATGGATCGATAAAGAAGAAATCATTGGAAAGGTTTTATTTAAAATTTAATCTGTGTTTTATATAGTTGCAGTTACTTTAATTATTGTTTTGCTTTTATTGTTATCTGCTGTGTGGCCGCCAGATTCTCCGTGGAGTCCGTGGTGGAAAACGTATAAAGCTGCAGGGCGCGCTGCAATAAAACTTGCTTCACTAAATTCAAAAGATAAAGAGTATGAGTTGGGGTCGGGGGATGGTGAATTTTTACTTTTAGTCTCAAAGGAAGTGGGTGCAAAATGTGTGGGGATAGAGATAGATCCGTTGCGGGATTTTATTGCAAAAACACGGAGTCGATTCTCGAATAATAAAAATAAAGTAACATTTAAGAAAAAAAGTTTTTATGATGAAGACCTTACCAGCGCCTCGGTAATTTACATGTATCTAATTCCACGAGTATTAAAAAAAATTACGCCAAAGTTAAAAAAAGAATTAAAAAGGGGAACAAGAGTTATAAGTTACCGGTACACAATTCCAGATTTAAAGCTTATTAAAGAAGACAAAAAAGAAAAGCTTTTTTTGTATAAAATTTAGTACGTGGTATACTAATAAAGAAAGGCTTCTATGTTTGGTGCGTCACAAGACAAAGTCTCTAGGTGTCAAAGTTGCGGGATGGAGCTTTCTATCCACAACTTTGGTACAAATGCTTCAAGCAGTATGAATTTTGAGTACTGCAGATCTTGTTTTCAAATGGGTGTTTTTACGGATCCTTACTGTACGCTTTCTCAGATGATAGAAAATACAGCGCGGCGTATGGTAGATGAAGGTACAACTTTTGAGGAAGCAAAACAAGAAATGGAAAAAATTATCCCGCAAATAAAGCGCTGGAGAAATACTAAATGAGTTTTTTAAGCCTCAAAAAAAACCACCTGCCTTTATCTGCTAATTTTACGACCTGGTACATTTGAGAATTTAAAACAAAATCATAACTTCCAGTAAATTCTGTTAATACTGCACCGTATCCCTGTTTAAATTTATGAAAACCATACCATGGATCTTTTGTATCAGGATTTTCTCCTAACGCTCCCCACATGTCAAAAGATGTACAGCCCAATTTTTTTCCTAATTTTATTGCCTCCCACATAATTAAATTGTTAGCCATTTTATCCCTATGTTCTCTAGAGGATGCACCATATGGATAGTACAATTTATTTTGAAACGAAAATAAAACCCAGGAAGTTAGAGTTTCTTTTCCTACTTTAGCGTGAAGCAAATGATATGAAAGAGAATTTTTGCTATCTTTAGAATCTTTTAATAGTTCCCATAAATTTTTATGGTACTTAGGAGTATGTGCATAAAAACGTTGTCTTGTTGTAGTTTCTTCATACAATTTTAAAAATGTTTCAAATCCTTTTTCAGAATTATCTTCCACAATTTTTACATCATGTTTTTGTGCAACTTTAATGTTGTAGCGAGTTTTTGGATGCATATTCTTTAAAAGTTCCTCTTCTGATTTTGTTAAATCCAAAACAAATGAATACTTAGTAAAAAGAGGATGAAATGAAGGAAGAATTTGAAAGTTACTATTCTTTAGATGTATATCTTTTTGAATGCTATCTGGCTCTAACTGTACATACACACAATTAGATTTTTTAACAGCTGCCTTTATGTCTTCCAACAAAATACTATCAGGGATCATTCCTTTTGGGAGATACCCTATGGTAAACGGGAGTTTTGGAATTCTATGAATTGTTACTGTATACCCATTTTTTATTTTCTTTTCATCAATTACACCTCGTCTTATAACAGTAATGCCAGTTTTTTTTCTAAACTCTCCCCACTCATACGACTGAAGCGGATGAGAAACGGACTGGTTATATTCTTCTTTTAAATCTTCCGAAATGTCTATAAAATCCATAATTATAAAAAGGGCGGAGCACCATTTTCTAAAAGCTCTATATTATTATCTAACACTTCTTGCGGTAACTCAAAGATAAATCTAGAAACGGTATTATGAACCCGTTGCCCAAAAAATAAGCGTTGTCTAGTAAATGTTAAAAATAAATTTTCTTTTGCTCTGGTTACGCCCACATATGCAAGCCTGCGCTCTTCTTCTATGCTCTCTGATTCCAAAAGTGATTGAGCGTGGGGGAAAAGTCCTTCTTCCATGCCAATAATAAATACCATTTTAAACTCTAACCCTTTTGCCGCGTGAATTGTCATAAGAGTGATTGCTTCCTTACTTTCCCCAGAAATTTTTTTATCAGGGGTAAATTCCTGCTCAACCAACGAAACATTTTCCAAAAACTCAATAATATTGGGAAACTCAATAGCAACAGACCTTAACTCCTTTATATTCTCAAGTCTTGCTTTGTCCTCTGGGTCATTTTGGTCATACATAAGAAGATATGCCGTCTTATCTAAAACTTCATCTAGTATGTCTACGGTGGGAAGTTCTTGTAATTTATCTTTTTCTAAAACTTCTTTTTGATAATTTTCAAATAATCCAAACCGTTTCTTTCCTAGTTTCTCAAGTCGTTTTTTTGCCGCAGCGTCTTTTGGATTTGCAAGAAGGGATAAAAGCGCAAGCCCATCTTTGATTTCTTTTCTTTCATAAAATCTGGTGCCACCTATTAATGTGTACGGGACAGCAAGATGCAAAAAAGTTTCTTCTAAAGCGCGGGATTGAGCGTTAGTTCTGTATAAAACCGCAACGTCATTTAAAGTAAATCTGGGATTTCTTGCGCGCTGTTCAAACACTTTTTGAATAATAAATTCTGCTTCGTGGTGCTCATTTTCTGCCAGAAATAATGTAATATCCTGCCCTTTTTTATTTTCAGTCCATAATGACAAAACCGGGTGGGAAGTGTTATGAGAAATAATAGAATATGCTGCGTCTAAAATGGGCTGAGTTGATCTGTAATTTTGAGATAGCGAAAGTTTTTTTGCTCCTGGAAAATCAACCATGAATTTTTCCAGATTTCTATAGTCCGCTCCTCTAAAAGAATAGATGCTTTGTGCAAAATCCCCAACAATGCAAATATTTTTATATTTTCCGGATAGCTGTTTTGTTAAGGTGTACTGCGCCATATTTGTGTCCTGATACTCATCAACTAAGATATACTGAAACTGTTCTTGGTAGGTTTCTAAAACTTGCGGATTATTTTTAAATAAAGAAATTACCAGCAGAAGAAGATCGTCAAAGTCTACCGCATCTGC
This sequence comes from uncultured Gammaproteobacteria bacterium, assembly GCA_964542125.1. Classification (GTDB taxonomy): domain Bacteria; phylum Patescibacteriota; class Microgenomatia; order Levybacterales; family GWA1-39-11; genus JAGORM01. The sequence goes on from CAZITH010000053.1 coordinate 6,693, forward strand.
TTCTTTTAATAAATTTTGGTACACTGGGTAAAGTGCTGCAACTGCTTTTTGAAAGTTTCCTCTAGCAATTTGAGCATATGTTTCAGGGTCTATCATCTGATTTTTAGCATCAGAAATTGTGTGAAGTGCACTTCTGGGTTTTATGTCTTTTGGAGAGATATTCAGAGCTGAAAATGCTTGTTTCATAATGTCTAGCTGATCCTGCTCGTCATATATCCTAAAAGAAAATGATAGTCCTACAAATTTTGCATACCTTCTTAAAATTTTTGCACAGAGTGAATGAAAGGTTCCCACGCTTGGAAGAGAAAAACTTATTTCTAGCGTTCTTAATGCGTTTTCAATTCTTTCCTTCATTTCATGCGCAGCTTTATTAGTAAACGTAACCATAAGAATTCTGTCTCCCGGGATATGTTTTTCAGTCATCAGATAAAGAACTCTATGAACAAGTACTCTGGTTTTTCCGGATCCTGCACCTGCAAGCACTATAACTGGGCCATCTGTCTCTAAAACTGCCGCTTGCTGTTCTGAATTTAACGTATTGAGAATGTCTTTCATTTGATATAATTAATACACTAGTCAAAAAATTCGTACGCGTGTTGAAAATGCCACTGCTTTTAGGCAGTGGTAATTATTCATTATACCATTCACTTATGGACAAAAAGAGAATCATAGCAAATTGGAAATCTCATAAAACCGCAGAAGAGACAATTCTTTTTTTAGAAAGCTTAAAGGAAGCGTGGCCAGCACTTAATGTGGAGGGAAAAGAAATATTGCTTTTGGTGCCTTACACCGCGCTTTCAGCAGCAGGTGTGTATGTAATTTCTGAAAATCTTCCCATTCTTTTAGGCTCCCAAGATATTTCAGCACACGATGAAGGCGCATTTACAGGGGAAATAAACGGGAAGCAGATTGCAGAATTTGCCTCATTTACTCTCATTAATCACTCAGAAAGAAGACGGTATAATCATGAAGCAGATCAGGAAGCTCGGGCAAAAGTGTTACAGTCCAAAAAATATAATTTAACACCCATTTTTTGCATTCAGGATGAGGCAAGTAGCGTTCCAGATGAGGTAACAGAAATTGTATACGAACCGCCGTCTGCTATCTCAACGTTTCAAGATAATGCAAAACCAGAAGAGGTAGAAGATGTAGAAAGAGTGTTTTCGTCATTAAAAGAGAAGCACCCAAATTCTCATTTGTATTATGGAGGAAGCGTTTCAGAAAAAAATATTGCAGATTTAG
>CAZITH010000054.1:0-7876 GCA_964542125.1 uncultured Gammaproteobacteria bacterium
AAGACTTTTTCCGTGATCAGAAAGACTGTACTCTACTTTTGGAGGAACTTCCGGATACACTTTTCTTTTTACTATTTTGTCAGCCTCTAACTCTCTTAGCTGCTGCGTTAACATTTTCTGGGTTATTCCCTCAATCTGTTTATGAAGCTCAGAAAACCGCATAACCGTATTTTTATCAAGAAGATAAATAATAAGAGGCTTCCATTTTCCACCCATAACGTCCAGTGTGGTTTTTATAGTTGAACAGCCCAGGCTGTATTTCTTTACTGCTTTCATAGTTACTTTTTAGTAAGTACCCTACTATTTAGTATGTACTTAACATTTTAATAGTTTCTATGTATAGTATACCAATATGAAAGACTTTACGCAACTTGCAGAAAAAAATGCTCTAGACACTACAGTGAAGGCGCTTGAGAAAAATGGATTTAAAGTTTTAGTAGCAGAAAACTCAGAAGAAGCAAAAAAATTATTTTTTGAGACGGTACCTAAAGGAGCCAGTGTCATGAATAATACCTCAAGAACTTTAAAAGACACAGGAATTCAAGACATTCTGGAAAATTCTGGTGACTATGATTCAGTTCATAAAAAAGTTCTTGCTATGGATAAAGAAAAAGATGGAAGAAGAATTAATGAATTGCGCTCTGTAGTTGATTGGGCCGCAGGATCCTTTCACGCTGTTACCCAAGATGGGCACATTATGATAGCTTCGGGCTCTGGCAGCCAAATCCCAGGATATGCATATGGAGCAAACCATGTAGTGTTTGTTGCTGGAACACACAAGGTGGTAAAAGATTTAGATGAGGGCTTAGAAAGGATTTATAACCATTCTCTTCCACTGGAGTCTGAGCGGATAAATCAAGTTTATAATACAACTGCAGGAAGTAACCCCAGAAGAATTTTAATCATGAACACTGAAGCAAATCCTGAAAGAACTACTGTAATTTTAGTGAAAGAAGTTTTAGGATTTTAACGTTTTTTCTTGACTCCAAGCGCAGCTGATTTTTCTACCCACTCAAGAATTAGTGTTTTGTCGTCCATTATATTCGCAGGAAGTTCGAAATATGACATGGTCACATCCTTTCCCTTGTGCCCTGTATAAATAAATGGAACCGATCCGTAATCCAAAAAATCTTTTTTATTTTCTTCTCCTGCTTTAAAATATAATTTTCCGTCAGCAATAAGTGCAAAGAAAACCCCACGATAATAAAATCCATAACCCCCAAACATAGATCGTGAAGAAATTCCTGAAATCTCAGAGAATAAATCGTTTAAAACGTAATCATAAAAAGAGGAATCTTTAGCCATTTTCTTCTTCCTTAATATGAGAAATTAAATAATCAGGAACCCTCTCTTCCCACGGCTTTTTATCTTTTATATTTTTTCTTATTTTTGTTCCCTCCAGAATATCTCGTTTATAATACCCTATTCTTACCGCCGGAATGCCATGTCTTTCAAAAATTTCATTCACCCATTCATTATCACCCACTACCGCATCCACATGAGGAATTTTTTTGAATAAATACTCACACCACTCATCATCATCTGGAACATCTTCAATAAAAACAATGTCAACCACCCTATCCTTAATCATTTCTTTCTCTACAAAAGTCTCAAGAAATTTTTTTATCTTTTTGCCGCCGTAGGGATTCCTGTCGTCAAAAATTTGAGCAGTTCCAATACCTATATATATTTTCTCGCATAATTCTAAGGCCTTTCCTATCACATATTTATGTCCCAAATGAAACGGTTGGAAACGTCCAATAACAAGTCCTGTTTTATACTTTTTCATACTTCTTTGTGAAGATATTTTAATCTTAAATCTTTTTCAAAACGCTCAATAGAATAACGCAATGCGGTTCTTCCCATTTTTTTATAATGTTTATCTAAAAATTGTCTTTCTTCTTTTTCAGAAACTCTTTTTCCTGCTTCTCTTAACATCCACCCCACCGCTTTCTGTATTAAATCATGTCTGTCATCTAAAAGTAACTCAGCAATTTTAAATGTATCTTTGAAATTCTTATCCAGGCAAATAAATTGGAAGGTTGCAAGAATTGCAATGCGCCTCTCCCACAGGTTTTTAGAATGAGCAAGTTTTACAAGAATTGATTTATTTTTATCTCGTAAAAATTCACCCACTATTTTGGGAGCTGTTAAATCCACTAAATCCCAATTATTAACTGCATGTGTATTTGAGAGGTAAAAATTAAAAATCTCTTTTTTTTCTTCAGCGTCCGCTTTTCTGAACTTACCTACAAGAATTAAAAGTGCAATTAATCTTTCTTCGTGAACTTTTGAAGATAATAATTTTTTAATGTCTTGCAGTAAAAGGTCTTTATAGGTATGAGCAATTACTCTTGACTGCGGGACAGTTAAACCGTAAAAAATATCCCCCTGCCCATATTCACCTTCCCCTGTTTTAAAAAACCGTGACAGACTACGTGCCTTATCTGGATCTTTAAGACGTGAAACATCTTGTAAAAGTTTATCTAACATGAAGCGCTTATGAGGCGGGGTGAGTTTCTAAATGATTCTTTATTTTCCCAATTAAAATATCTAGGTCTGTATCTGGTTTTATAAAAACTTCTAATTCTTCATTTTTATCCTGTGTACCTTTTAAATTAGTTAAAATTATTGCAGGAATTTGTCTTCTCATGTCATGAGTTAATATGTGGTAAAACGTATACCCATCCATCTCCGGCATAATAAAATCTAAAATTATAAAATCTACGGGGTTTTCAGAGATATGATCTAATGCTTCCTTACCGGAGCGGGCTACAAAAACATCCATTCCAGCTGCTTTAACTTTTTCAGATAGTTCCGTGGAATATTTTATATCATCATCTACTATTAAAATTTTCTTTTTGTTCTCCATGTCTACTCAGCACTTTTTTGAATCAAAGAATCTCTGATTTGATTCATCAGCTCATCTAAATCTGTTTCTGATTTTTCAAATATTCTAGGGCCTTCTTTATTGTCATCTAGCCTTGAAAGTGCTGTTAACACTACGGCGGGAATTTGCTTCTTCATGTCGTGAGTTAATATGTGGTAAAACGTATACCCATCCATCTCCGGCATAATAAAATCTAAAATGATAAAGTCCACCCTATGCTCCGCAATGTAATCTAATGCTTCTTTACCAGAAGCTGCCACGTGGACGTTAAAACCTACCTTCTGTGCTTTATCAGAAAGCTGGTCAGCAAAAGCTTTGTCATCATCCACTATTAATAAAAGCTTTTTTTCTTCCATTTCAAAATTAATTATACACTTTTTAGTGTTTTAAAAGCCAATATTATATTCTCTTTAGCCACCATGCCCTTACCGCATCGTAAGAAACAGAGGATACTATATATCCTACAACAGGCACTAAGGCTTTAAGAAATGGCTTATCTTCCTGCATAATCATCATAAATATCACAACTACTATATACGTAGAAACTATAATAAAAACCTTGCGAGTCCACGAAGTTTCCCATGCCTTATCTTCCTCCACTCTTGTATTTCTCTCTTTTATTTTCTCAATTTCCCGCTTTAAATCTGTTAGTTCCTTTGTCATTACGGCCTACTATATCACAGAGTGCAAAGTGGTACAAATGGCAGTTCGTTTGGAATTTAGCCGTATTTTAAGTATAATTCTTAAATGAAATATATATGGAAAACGCTTCCAAAGCCTTTTTTTGTACAGGCTCCCATGGAAGACGTAACGGATTCAGTTTTTAGGCAAATTTTAGGTGAGGTTGGCGCCCCGGATTTATATTTTAGCGAATTTACCCATGCAGATGGCATTGTAAACGGCAATTCTACCTATATAAAACAGCGTCTTCAATTTACACAAAAAGAAACTCCCATAATAGGCCAGATCTGGGGAAATAATGAAGAAAATTATATAAAGTCCGCTGAAATTTTAAGACGCCTTGGATATGACGGAATAGATATTAACATGGGCTGCCCGGTTAAGGACGTTATTAAAAATGGATGCTGCTCTGCTCTTATAAATAATCCAGCACTTGCAAGCTCGCTTTACGCCGCTGCAAAAAAAGGCGGGAAAAATCTTCCTATTTCTATAAAAACCAGGATTGGATTTTCAAAAATCCAAACTGAAGAATGGATCGGGCATTTACTGTCCCTTCAACCAGCTGCCATAACTGTTCATGCCAGAACTGCAAAAGAAATGTCTAAAGTACCTGCGCATTTTGAAGAATTTAGAAAAGTAGTTGAGCTAAGAAATAAAATTTCCCCAGAGACTCTTATTGTGGCAAATGGAGATATTTTGTCCCGCGAACAGGGGCATGAATTGGCTGAAAAATATAAGGTGGATGGGATTATGATAGGGCGCGGAATGCTTTACAACCCCTGGGTATTTAGTAAAAAAGCAGAAGAGATTACAATCTCAAAAAGACTACTGCTTTTAAAAAAACATGCAGTCTTATATGAAGAAACGTGGGGAAAAGAGAAAAATTTTGAGATTTTGAAAAAATTCTGTAAAGCTTATATAAATAATTTCCCAGGCGCTTCAGAAATGCGCGTTATGCTAATGCAATGTAAAACCTCAGAAGAATTCCATGAGCAAATTGAAATTCTCGTAAAAGCCCAAAACTAAATTATCTATTTTTTGACAGTAAAATTCTGTACCGCTAAACAACTATTACCATTCTCCTTGGGATAAAACACCTTGAGGGGTCTTTAAATCTTTTTCAGTGTCATATTTTTCTTGAAGCTTTTCCCGTTTATTTCTTGATAGATAAAAAAGTATTCCTGCTAAAATCACAATAACTGCACCAAATCTAATTGCATTCTGGGGCCCAAAATGTTCTGAAACATACCCTACCTCAAAATTTCCAATTGGGAAAAGTCCCACAAACGCTAGAATATAAATACTTAGAACTCTTCCCCTAAAAGCATCCTCTACTGCATGCTGAATACTTGTGTTCATAACCGCAAAACAAGATAAAAGCCCTACCCCTGACAAGAATAGGAATGGAAGCGCAACATACATATTGGTTGTGTAGGTAAAGCCAAAAAGTGAAAGCGGAAAAAGAATGGTTCCAAAAACTATAAAAAATGTAGCCCCTAACCGTTTTAAAAATGCAGACACCATAAATGTTGAAACCAGTGCTCCCAGTCCAGCTACTGCGTAAAGATACCCCAGGCCCGCAGCTCCTACATGAAGCGTATTTTTTGCTATAAGCGGCATGACTGTAGAATATGACCAGCCAAAAATAGAAATTACTGCAGTAAGAAGAATAAGGGATCTAATGGTGGGATGTGAAAACGTATAGGAAAGTCCATCTTTAATTGCTTGTATAGGATGAGCGTGTTCTTTTTTCTCAGTGCTTTCAGATATCTTCATAGGGAAGATGCATACAATTCCTGCTATATAGCTTAATGAATTTATGATAAACGCCCCGCCCGGCCCAAAAAATGCTATGAGTATTCCAGCTACTCCCGGACCTATAACACGTGCACCATTAAACATTCCGGCGTTAATAGCTATTGCAGAAGACAGGTGCTCTTTCTCAACTAACTCAGTAGTAAACGCCTGACGCGCCGGAAAATCTAGCGCATTTACTATACCTAATAAAAACGCCAGAAGCATAATTTCCCAAATATTTATGATATGAAATATAGTCATAAGCCCATAAATAAATGCCAAAATCATGGAAGAAACTTGGGTTGCCACTAGAATTTTCCTTTTTGGAAATCTATCCACAACTACACCGCCAAAAAGTGAAAACACAAGGGTTGGAACCGTTGCGCACGCTGCCACTAGCCCTATGAGAAAGGCAGAATTGGTAAGCGTTAAGACTAGCCAGCTCTCCGCAACTATTTGAAGCCACGTTCCTATAAGAGAAACCAGCTGCCCCACAAAATATAACCTGTAATTTCTACTTTTAAACGCTGGAAATAATTGTATTGTTGTTTTTTTCATAAGAAAGAGGAAGATTTAATTGTACCAGAAAATCTTCGCTCATTTGCAGAAATAAAACTACTGAGAAGGAGTTGTTCCGTAAATAACTATCTGAGTTCCAGGGTTTTCTGCAGTTGCTTGCTTATTCCATCCTGTTGTCTGAGGATCTGCCCAGGCAAAAACCTGCTGGGCGTCAACTATTCTCATGTTTACACAACCATGACTCATGGGATGCCCAAAGTTATTATGCCAGTACGCTCCGTGTATGCTAAAACCCTGGCTCTTTGAGACCTCATCATTATAGAAAAACATAGTGTACGGTACATTTGGGAGGTCGTAAAATGTTCCTAAGCTTGGGTCTCCCCCCGTCATTCTGGTGTATCGTAATTTCACCCAGATATTAAATGTTCCCGTGGGGGTTTTGTGCCATTTCCCCGTTGAAACAGGAAAATCCATAAGAAGCGTATCTCCTTGGTATGCATACAGGTGCTGCGAAGACAAATCAACCTTAATGAGCTTTGTTCCAGTATTTTCCCCTAAAACTTTTGATGCAGGATTAACAAGTGAGTTGGATAGTATAGAGTCTGGTATGGTGACTTTTCTTCCTTCAAAAACTCCTGTTTTTAAACTTGGGTCAAATTTTCCAGATAAATCCTTTACGCAGGAAAATGAGTTTGCGCAAAATTGAGGTGAGAAAGATGCAATCACAATAATGCCCGCAAGTACTGCCACAGCAGATCCTAAAAACACAAAAACTAATTTTTTTGAAAGCCTTGCAGAGCGTCTTTTATGAGTAGGTTTTTTAGACGCAGATGCCTTTTTTTTATGGACAGATTTTTTCATACGTATTAATAATACGGAGAAAAAAGACCCATTGTAAAGTGGGAAATCATCTATCTCTTACTTGACTTTTGACTTATTTTATGCTATATTATAGGTCTAATCTCGGCCTCTGTCCTTTTCTTTCTATCCACAAACCCATCTTCCCGAAACTATTTGAAGTAATTTGAATAGCTTTGAGAATATGAGTTTAAGCTCAAAAATAAACAAACTTATGCACGCATATTTTAGGCATTTTAAAAATGCCTTTCTTACAACATCTGGGCTCATTTTCATGGGTAATACCCTTCTCTTTGGTGTGCCTCAGGCTGCTCAAAATGAGGCTATTTTCAGTAGACAAATGTCTTTAGAGAATAGGTATGCTGACAAAACTGTAAATGATGTCATGAAGGATAATATTCTTCTTACGCTTGCTTATATGCGTGGAATAGTACACAATTCCTCCGATATTGATTGGGATAAGGTAAGAAAGCCTTTTGACTATGTATTTACCCTCAAGCCTGGAGAAACCTATGCGTTTCAGAAAGACTCACTACCCGAATTTGAACACTCTATTGTGGTGACTACAAGCCTGCATTTTGCCTCCCAAGAAGGGTTTAAATCTGACGGGTATCTATTTGGAGACGGAGTGTGTCATCTTGCCTCACTCTTTTACTGGGCTGCTAAAGATGCAAGCCTTACGGCTGTTGCACCAACCAAGCATGATTTTGCACAGATTCCTGAAATTCCTCGGGAATATGGTGTTGCTATATATTCTCAGCCTAATGAAAAAAATACTAACGCAAACCAAAATCTATATATTCAGGATAACTTTCCTGTCTCTGTAACTTTTGAGATTTCTTATGATGGAAAAAATTTAATCGTTAAAATTAAGAAAAACGTTGAGGAAAATCCTGCATCAGTAACAGAAGAAGTAATTTAACCTAAAAATTTCTTAATTTCAGCACTTACCTCTAACGCAATTTCTGAAGCAAATCCTCTATATGTTTCTGGGGTTAATTTCAATAATTCGTTTTTAGTTTTAGTTGAAACTTCTAAAGAAGAAATAAAACTTTCCCACTCTGTTCTTCCCATTTTTGCTCCTCTGGTTGCCTTTTTCAAAACTGCATATGGGTCAGAAACAGTTTCATT
>CAZITH010000055.1:0-7848 GCA_964542125.1 uncultured Gammaproteobacteria bacterium
TTGACCCATTAATAAGAACTACTAATATTACGGTAAATCCGCAAAATGGCCAAATGCAGCAGGGGTACTACCCTCAGCAAATGCCGCCGCAATTTCCTCAAATGCAAGGGTATAATCCTGGAATGAATGGGATGATGCCTCCTCAGATGCCGCAAATGCCTCAGATGCCGCAAAACCCTGGGATGATGGGAGAGGCAGTTTCTGAGGAAACAAATATGGATTTAGAAACTAAAGAAAATGTATTTGCTTTATCGCGTCTAGATCCTAGATCCATTCAGGTTTTACATCACGCAGAGCAAGAAACAAAGCGGATTATGCAGCAGACTATTAATTCAGAACAGTTATTATTAGGACTTTTCTATGATGGTGAAATTTTTAGAATTCTTCAAAACTTTAACGTAAATATTTCTAAACTCACACAAGAGATCCAGTCAAAAGAGAAAAAGGGAAATTTCCCGGGACAGCCTACCATGAGTCCTTCTGTCATGACTATTCTAGAAAGCGCTTACTCTCAGGCCAAACAAAGAGGTGCGTCTTTTGTTTCACCGGAAGATATCCTAGTATCTCTTTTTTCAGAAGCATCAACCGCAGAATTTCTTAAAACGTTTGGAATAGAGCGTGCAAAATTAGAAGAAAAATTAGCAAAATCCTCAAATTATGCAACAACGTCTTCAAAAAGTGTTTTAGAAAAATACGGAATTGATCTTACGCAGGAGGCAAAAGATGGAAGACTAGATCCCGTAACGGGAAGAGATAGAGAGACAGAGCGGCTTATCCATATCCTTTTAAGAAGAACTAAAAATAACCCTATTATTATAGGAGAAGCGGGGGTAGGAAAAACCGCAATAGTTGAATCCCTAGCAGAAAAAATAGTTCAAGGCTCTGTTCCGCATGACCTGTTAAATAAAAAAATCATTCAATTAGAACTCGCTTCATTAGTGGCAGGCGCATCACATAGGGGAGAGTTTGAGCAGCGTCTTCAGGGAGTTATTAAAGAGACTCAAGCGTCCTCTGGGCAGATAATTTTATTTATTGATGAAATCCACACATTAATTGGAACCGGGGACACGCAGGGAGCAATGGATGCTTCTAATATTATTAAGCCATATCTTGCGCGCGGACAATTGCAGCTTATAGGCACCACTACCACCGCAGAATTTAGGAAGTATTTTGAGAAGGATAAGGCGTTTGAAAGACGTTTCCAGTCTGTACTAGTAGATGAACCGGATGAAGATACAGCAAATAAAATGCTTGATATATTAAAGCCTAAATACGAAAAGTATCATCAGGTTGTATTTTCTCCTGAATCAATTGATGCATCCGTGCATTTATCTAAGAAATATGTGGGAGAGCGCTATTTGCCAGATAAGGCAGTAGATTTATTAGATGAGGCAGCAGCTGAGGTAAAACTACAGCATACTGAAGGAAAACGGGCTGATAATGAGGTTAAAAAAGCAGATGTAGAAAAAGTAGTTTCTGCATGGACCGGAATTCCCATAACAAGACTTACTGAAGACGAATCCCAAAAACTTATAAATCTAGAAAATATAATCCACAAAAGACTTATTGACCAAAAGGAAGCAGTTGCTGCGGTTTCTGAGGCGGTAAGACGTGGAAGAATTGGGCTGGCATCTGCTAACAGACCTATTGCTTCATTTATTTTCTTAGGGCCTACTGGAGTAGGAAAAACAGAACTTGCAAAAACACTTGCTGAAATACTTTTTGGAAAAGATGACCTTATGGTAAGACTTGACATGTCTGAGTATATGGAAAAACACGAAGTTGCAAAGCTTATAGGTGCACCTCCTGGGTATGTAGGATATGAAGAAGGAGGCCAGCTTACAGAGGCGGTGAGAGCAAAGCCTTACTCCATAGTCTTATTAGACGAGATAGAAAAAGCTCACCCTGATGTTTTTAATATTTTGCTTCAACTTTTAGAAGATGGAAGACTAACTGACAACAAAGGAAACACAATTTCATTTAAAAACACTATTATTATTGCCACTTCTAATATTGGCTCTTCGCTTATTCAGCAGCAATTATTATCTAACGCGGGGACAAATGTAGTTTCTCCAGAGGAAGAAGCAAAGAAATTCTCTGACCTTTCAAAAACGCTTATGGATGAGTTAAGAAAGTTTTTCAAGCCGGAGCTTATTAACAGGTTTGATGAGTTGGTTATGTTTAAACCATTAAGACAGCAGGATATGGCACAGATTGCAAAATTGGGAATTGAAAAAACACAAAAACTTTTGTCTGAACAGGAAATTACCGTGACGGTTACACCAAAAGCTTTAGATGTTTTGGCAAAAGAAGGATATGACCCAGTGTATGGAGCGCGTCCCTTAAGAAGACTCATTCAGTCTGCCATAGAAAACCCAATTGCAGTGTATATTATTAATAAAACGTTTGGCGCAAAAGATACAGTAGAGATTTCCTATGATGATCAAAAAGCGCAATTCACATTTACCAAAGTTGCTGTACAGCAGCAAGCTGCGGGGCAGCAGCCGCAACAGCCAGCTTCCCCTCAACCTCAAACCCCACCTTCAAATGGACAAGCTATGTCTCAAAATGAACTGCAGCCGCAGATTCCAGCACAGCCCCCGGCAGACAGTGGAATTCTTGCAGATATTGCAAAAGAGCACGCCCAAACTACTCAAAATACGCAAACACCTAATAATCCCGTTCAGGAGGATGGTACAATGCTGCAGCCTGCATAAGCGTTCCCCTGAAAAATGTTTATGCCTAAAAGAAAAAGATTACTTCCTACATTTCTTAATCTTCACTTTCAAGCAATCTTTCTTGCGCCATTTATTCTTTTTGCAGTAATACTTTTGGGAATTGCCGTAGTTCAGGCAAGTAAATTATTTTTTTATAAAAATGAGATATTCCCCCAGGGAGTGCGTTATGTTCCAGACCAAATTTTAGTTGCCTATAAAACTGGAAGTTCTCCAGAGGAGTTATTATTGCAAGACAGAGTTTCTGAGCGGGACAAATTAATACAAGCTCTTCAAGACATTGGTGTTATATCTCAGGAAAGAATTTTTCCTGGAGACACTTCTGTCCTTCAAGAGTACTATTTATTAAATCTCAAAAAAGGTACGGATATTAAAGATCTGTATAAAAAATTGGAAGCAATTCCTGAAGTCCAAAATAGTACGCCAAATTACATCTTAAAAATCCAGCAGATACCTGCAGCTTTACCAAATGATCCGCAATTTTCATCTCAATGGGATTTAGAGCAAATACACATACAAGAAGCTTGGGAAAAGATTCATACAAATGGGAAAGTAACTGTTGCAGTGATAGATACCGGGGTTGACTATGGGCATGAGGATTTTCAGGGTGTTGTTACAAAAGGCATAAACGTAATAAATAATTCTTCAGATCCTTTAGATGATCATGGACACGGGTCCCATGTGGCGGGAATAATAGGGGCTGTTGTAAATAATGGAAAGGGGATTGCGGGTGTTTCTTGGGGTGCAAAGATTTTGGCAATAAAAGCATGCAATAAAGATGGGGATTGTAATACTACGGATATAGTAAAGGCTATAAAATATGCAGTAGACAAAGGCGTAAAAATTATTAACGTTAGTATTGCTGGTGCAGGGTCATGTAACGGAACATACAATGACATCATAGAGTATGCAAAAAAGCATAACGCTCTTATTGTGGCAGCGGCGGGAAATGGCAATAATGGGGATGGGGTTGGGGTAGATGTAAGCACACAAATTCCTGCCTCCTGCGAAAATATATTCGCAGTTGGATCTTTAGACCCAGCTGGAAAACGTTCTCCATTTTCTAATTACGGACAGAAAGTTGAAATTGCCGCGCCTGGCGGAGTAGGACCATGCAGCATATCAACATGCGTTATCTCAACAAGCAATAATAACGGATATTTATTAAGAGCAGGGACTTCTATGGCCGCACCACACGTAAGCGGGGTTGCAGCGCTTCTTCTTTCCTATAATCCTTCCTATACTCCTGATAGGCTTAAATCATGCTTAATAAGAAGCGGAGATTTCATTCAGACAGATAAAACTGTCGGCCCCAAGCTGAATGCCTCGCGTGCAGTTTTACTTTGTGCGACACAAAGTGCTCCAACTCCTACACCAACAGTCTCTTTTTCCGTTTCACCTTACTCTATTTACGGGACAATTTATTTAGATCAAAATTCAAATGGAGTATTTGATAAAAATGAAAAGAAACTTTCAGGAGCACAGGTTGTTTTATCAGGCCTGAAAAGTGATAGTGTTATTAGTAATAACTCGGGAAATTATATTTTCTCTTAATTATCTTCTGGACTTTTTACTTTATCTTTATCATACGCTGGACAGTCAATTTCTCTTTCCGTAGACGTTTCTTTGACTAATTCAGTAACTTCAAAAAAAGTGGACCTTGCTGTTTCATCAAATTTACTCCCATCGCCATCTGCTGCAGTACAAAAAACTTCATCTTTAGAGTGTTTCCCCGATCCATCCTGTATGGATAGTAAAAATTCGCTCCAGGTGTGCTCTTTCCAGTGTGCATACAGGTAATATTAGGTTTATGTTTGTCAAAAATCTGATATACTCATAGTACTCATTTTGAACTTGAGTAAAGCGTGAAAAAAACAAACTGAATTTGCATTTTAGTTTTTTTGACCATAAAATATACCCATGCCAGACAAGAAAGACTTCTATGATGTTTTAGGTGTTGCAAAAGGTGCCTCTGCGGATGAACTTAAAAAAGCATACAGAAAGCTAGCTTTTGAATATCATCCTGATAAAAACAAAACAAAAGAGGCTGAGGAAAAATTTAAAGAAATTAATCAAGCCTATGAAGTTTTATCCGATCCCCAGAAGCGTTCTATGTATGACCAAGTAGGAAGAGCCGGGTTTGAGAATGGTGCAGGAGCAGCAGGCGGCGCGGGAGGACCCTTTGGAGGTTTTCAGCAGGGAGGTTATGGCCCATTTACTTATTCATACTCCACAAGTGGCGGGGCACAAGATTTTGATTTCGGGGGGTTTTCTGATCCTTTTGAAATATTTGAACAGTTTTTTGGCGGAGGGTTTACCAAAAGAAAACCTAGATATAGTATCACTATTGATTTTCTAGAGGCGGTTCATGGTGTAACAAAAAAAGTTTCTATAAATGGAAAAGCTCAGAATATTAAGATTCCAGCAGGAGTTAATGATGGAAATAGAATTCAGTTGCCTGACTATGATGTGGTAATTTCTGTCAGGGGGAGCAGTAAATTTCATAGAGAGGGAAACGATATCTTAACAGAAGAGGAAATATCTATGACCCAAGCAATATTAGGAGACACTGTTGACATAGAAACAGTACACGGGAGCGTAAAGCTTAAGGTTCCGTCAGGCACACAACCTGAGTCGCTGATTAGGATTAAAGGAAAAGGTGTACCTAAAGTTAGAGGCGGAGGAATAGGAGATCATTTTGTAAGGATAAAAGTTTTGGTTCCAAATAAAATAAATTCCAAACAAAAAGAGCTTTTAGAAGAATTTGAAAAAGAATCTAAGAAAAAACACTGGTTTTAGAGGAGCGTAAAGGTCTTATTGTATTCTTACCATAAAAAAACAGCTTTCGCTGTTTTTTGTTTTTGTGGGTCAGTAATTATCTGTTTACTGATATTATTGCAGTTGCTGGTGGGATCTGTGTAGTAGGAGCTGAAACTGTGATTCTGTTTGCAGCGTCTACACCAATCTTGTATCCAGTATCATATCCTGTGCAGGAAGTAATATTAGCGCCTCCGTTACTAGATGGATCTTGTGGCAAAGAAGGAAGGTAGTTTGTGCTGATGTCTGAGCAGAGATTAATATTTCCTGCACCTACTGTATCTGTTATTTCGCAAGGTGTAGCTGTAGGACAAGCTGCTGCTGTTAAGCCTCCTGCTCCTGGGAGTGTTCCAGCATGATCTGCTGCATATTCATGAACTGCGTTAAGAATTTGGAGTACATCATTGGATCTTTTTGCGTTATTTGCTTGAGCGAATTGTCTTGCTGGGTTGATAGCTATAAGAGTAATAGCGAGAAGTACTGCAAGGATTCCCATAACAACGAGAAGTTCAATTAATGTGAATCCTTTTTTATTGTGGGCAGTTGTTTTCATGTCTATATTTATATTTACAAAAACTCTTACATATGTCAATAGGGCATTTTCACATTAAAAAAATGAAGCTATTTTGAGGCTGTTTACTGCATATCTTATAATAATTTACTTTTTGAAAATTTACTAAAACTTTTTTTGCAAAGATTTAAGATTTAGAGGATGTTATTTCATGTTAAGAAACATGATAATCATGATGACAATAAGAACTGCAAAAACGCCCCCTAACAAATATACTCTTTTTTTGCTAGATTTAGCTGGGGCTGTAAGTGAAGACCCTGAAGGTTTTTCAGTGGTAGATTTTTGAGACCTCACTTCTTCAACGTGCTTCATGTTGTATGATTTTAAGTCATTTACTTTTTTTAAAATGGAAACAGCTGTTGTGACGTCTAAGGGAAGTGTTTGAAGCAGGCTTGCTAATGGGTAATATGGAAGAACAGTACTTACAGAAGACTTGAGTTTAATAAATGAGGCTTCTATTCCATATGTGAGATTTTTATTTACTGCAAATATTTTTTTATTTCCACCTTCAACAGTAACAATTTTCTCAAACCGCTCAAAAGGAATTGATTCAAGGAACTTATTAATTTCCTCCAGTTCTCCGCTTCCAGATTCTATCTGTTTTTCAAAGATAATATTTGCTGATAAAACCATGGTAATATCCACTGATGGAATTCCCCATTGTGACACGAATATTTTTATTTGATTTTCCATGCCAGTAGGATCAACTACCTCAAGGTCTTTTAATATATTTTCAGGAAAAACGCAGGTTGCCACATTTTCCATGCCAGGTACATAAAAGTAGAATCCGTTTCTATCTAAAAACAATAAAGCTTGTTGTTTTTTTTCCATAGTTTAAAGTTCCTTCCAGGATGTAACAGTTAGTACATTATTTACATTTGTTGCCGTTACCTCAACAGATCGTGTGAAGTTATTTAATGTCCCCTTTGATACAATAGTTTTTGTTGAAGTCCCGCTTACAGTAATTACGGCAGTCCCGCCTGCTACGGATAAAGTTTCTCCTGCATAAGATGTGTCCCTTAATAATTTTACCATTGCAGTCTCTGCGCCGCTTTCCGCTACATCATATGCTGTTGTTCCTTGTAAAAGTTTATCAGCTCCGCGTGAGTTTACAAGAACCATGGAAACTGCTGCTGTTGTGACAATAATTGCCATAACCATATAAACAAGTAATATTACTAACGTTTGACCTTTTTGATTTTTGTATAATTTCATCGTAGTCCTGCTGTTGTTTGAAATACTGCTGAATCAGTGGAATTATTTGTAATAAATCTACTGGTTACTGTAAAGTTAATCTGAAACGTACTTTTCCCTCCAATATTTCCAATTCGCTTAAATGTTAGTCCAGATATGGATGTATCAGTGCTGTTTAACTGAGCGGAACCAGAGGAGTTTGAGAGAACCAGATTTCCATTAGACACTGCATATGAGTTAGTAATTCCGCTTACGCTTGCAACAAGAGAGCTGCTTGAATCTCCTAAATTTAACGGAAGAGAAACAGAGGTAGCCCTATTAATGTCATAAATTAACCGTGTATATATATATCTTCCATCTTGTGCTACCTCAGAGGTAGACTGACTGGAAACTCTGGTGTTAAGAATTGCAACTAAAATATCAGTAAGAATAAGCATAAAAACTCCCACAATTCCCATATAAATCACAAGTTCAATAAGCGTAAATCCTACGGATTTAACTTGCCCTTTTCTAGGATAAAGCGTAAATCCT
>CAZITH010000056.1:0-7748 GCA_964542125.1 uncultured Gammaproteobacteria bacterium
GCCTGGAATAATAGTAATCTGATCCTGAATATGCTTGATATTAATAATGTTAGGAGTGGAAAGACGTCTGACAAGTCCATAAACTTCATATCCTTTTTTTAAAAGAAATTCTGCAAGATATGAACCATCTTGTCCTGTAATCCCTGTAATTAACGCCTTTTTTGCCATAATGTAGCTCTAAAAATATTAAACGGAATTCCTCCAATAATCAAGTGTGTCTTTAAGCGTAACGGAAAGTTCAACTTCTGGCTTCCATCCCAACTGCTCTATTTTGTGGTTACTTGATCTTATCTCTGGAATGTCTCCTGGTCTAAAAAGCGTTTGATCTACCTCAGTGTCTATAGGAAGCTGAGAAAGACTTAATAAATCTGAAAGAATTTCTGAGATTTTGTGGGATTTTCCAGAACCTATATTGTAAACCTCTCCGCTTTCTCCTTTTTCAACTAATACTAAATACGCTTTTACCATATCCCGTACGTCTGTAAAATCGCGTTTCGTTTCCAAATTTCCCACCTTTATCTTAGGATCTTTTTTCCCTTTTTCTATCTCAGCAATTTGCTTAGCAAAGGACGCCACCACAAATGAAGAAGACTGCCTGGGACCTATATGATTAAAGGGACGTGCTCTTATAACATCTAATCCATAAGAAAGATGATACTGAAGACCCAAATAATCCTGCGCAATTTTTGAAACCGCGTAAGGACTTGCCGGACGCAGCTCGTTTTTTTCATTAATGGGAAGGTCTTCTTCTTTTACATATCCATAAACTTCTGCAGATGAAATAATTAAAATTCGAGGGGAGATACTTGAAAGTCTTATTGCCTCAAGTAGGTTTATTTGCGCCATTATATTATTTGTTACAATTTTTTCTGGTTCTTTAAAACTTTCTGCAGGGGAAGTAAGCGCAGCTAAATGAAAAACAAAATCAGGCTTTGCATTTTCAATACATTTTTCCGTTTCATTTTTATCAAGCAGGTTCACCTTATGCAGATGCAGATTCTGTTTGAGAAGTTCAAGATTTGAAAGATTATCAGAGGTGTGCGTTCCGTGAACTTCATACCCTTTTGAGAGTAAAAGTTCGGCTAAAAAACTTCCTGCGAATCCTGAAATTCCTGTAATAAGTGCTTTTTTCATTACATTCAAAAATCACTTGCTTTTACTCATAAATATAAAGTGCTTTTTTCATTACATTCAAAAATCACTTGCTTTTGCTCGTGGGCTCGTAAAAATTAAAGTTCTGTGCATAGATTATCTTCCTACGCCAACTGAATTAAATCCCGCTTTCTTAAGGCTTTCTGGGTCATAAATATTTCTTCCATCAATTATATTTTTGTGCTTCATTACCTCTGCCATTTTTTGAAGATCTAGTTCTTTAAATTCATTCCACTCTGTTACAACTACTGCAATATCCGCACCTTCTATTGCATCATACGCGTTTTTAGCATAGAAAATATCTGGAGTAATTTTTTTAGAATTCTCTATTGCTTGCGGGTCATATGCCTTAATTTCTGCTCCTTCATTTTTTAATAAGTTGATAATAAACGTAGAAGATGCATCTCTCATGTCATCTGTATTAGGTTTAAAAGAAAGTCCCAAAATTCCCACAGTTTTTCCACGCAATTCGCCCACCATATTCTTCATTTTTCTTATTATGTCGCGTCTTGCGTATTCATTTATTCGCTCTACCTCATCTAGAAGTCCAAAATCATAATCATGGTCTTTTGCTATAGCAAGAAGCGCTTTCACGTCTTTTGGGAAACAGCTTCCTCCATAACCAGCCCCCGCTGATAAAAATGCTGCACCAATTCTTTTATCTAATCCTATCCCTTTTAATACATCAGGTCCATTTGCACCACACTTTTCTGCTAACTTTGAGACTGCATTTGCAAAAGAAATTTTAGTTGCAAGAAAAGAGTTTGAAGCATATTTAATAAGTTCTGCTGTTTCCAGATTTGTTAAGACTAATTCTCCATCAAGCGGCTTATGAAGATCTGCTAAGATTTTCTTTGCTTTTTCGCTTTCTGAACCTATCACCACCCTGTCAGGATGTAATGTGTCATCTATTGCGCTTCCTTCTCTTAAAAATTCTGGCACAGACGCTATATCAAAGTCTGCATCTTTTGAAATGTTTTCAGAAATTACTCGTTTAATTTTTTTATTCGTTCCAGGTGGTACTGTGCTTTTAGTTGCAACTACAGTATACCCTGACAAATGTTTTGCTACTTTTTCAGCAACGTCATATACAACTGCTAACTCTGCGTCTCCAGTTTTTTGAGGAGGAGTACCTACAGCAATAAATACAACATCAGACTCAGGGACTGCAGGAGTATAGTCTAAGGTTGGAATAAGTCTTCCCTCATCCACATTCCTTTTTACCATCTCTTCAAGCCCTGGCTCAAAAATAGGGATTATTCCTTTTTTAAGATTATCTATTTTTTCTTTTGTGTGCCCTATAATGTGGACAGTGTTCCCAAAATCTGCAAATATAGCTGCAGTTACAAGTCCTACGTACCCGTGTCCTATGAATGTAATTTTCATACTCTTATAAATTGTTTTTCATTTCTGAAAGACCCTGTTCAAAAGTCCTCATTGATACATTGAGAGACTTTATTCTATCATTTTTTAGGTATAAATTTAAAGGCCGCAGTGCTTTACTTGCAAAATATTCTTCTCTGGTTGTGGGTTCAATCTTTGAAGGATCTTTTCCAACAGCTTTTGCAATTTCCTGTGCTGCTAAAAATGGCGTTAATGGCTGGTCTCCTACCACATGAACAATACCGGTTGCATTTTCCTCTATAACTTTCTTGATTGCATATGCAATGTCATCTATATAGGTTGGAACAAAAATGTGGTCAGTTACTGCTTTTACAGGCTGATTACTCTTCAATCTTTCTGCAATAATCCGAACAAAATCTTTTTTTGGCGCAGACGAAATCCCATACGGATAAGCAATTCTTAAAATTGCAGATAAAACTCCTACGCCTGTTACTGCTTTTTCACCTTCAAATTTTGTCTTTCCATACCAATTTATAGGATTTGGGGTATCTTCTTCACCGTAACCTTCTCCCTCTTTTTTCTCACCATCAAAAACAAAATCAGTTGAAATGTAAATAAGAATTTTTCTGTATTTTAGACAGAGTCTAGCTATTTCTCGTGTCACTTCTACATTTATTATCCATGCTTCACTTTTTTCTCCTAAGTCTTTTTCACTTTCGCAGCCGTCTACATCTGTTAAAGCAGCCATGTGAAGTATGTGTGTCCCTGAATATGACGCAATATATTCTTCGACAGCGTTAAAATCTGTTAAATCTACACCTTGCGACCTGGATAAAAAAGTAAAGTCAATCTCTGGTAAAACTTCTCTTATTCTTGTACCCACTAATCCTGTCAGACCTGTTCCCAAAACTCGGATCATTGATTTTCCTCCACATCCTGACTTTGAATATTTACATATTGGGCAGTATCAGAATGTTTTAGTTTCCCCCACCACTCTTTATTTTCTCTATACCAATCTATTGTTTTTTCAAGCCACGTATCAAAATCGTATTGAGGTTTCCACCCTAAATCATGATTTATTTTTGACCAGTCTATCGCATATCGCCTATCATGTCCTGGTCTATCTTTCACATATTCTATATATGTTTCATCTTTTCCTAAAAGCCCTATTATTTTTTTGACAACTGAAAGATTATTTATTTCCTGAGAAGGCCCTAATCCTCCCACACAGTAAGACTCCCCAACTCTTCCATATAATAAAACCGCCTCAATTGCCCTGCAATGATCCTCTACATGAAGCCAGTCTCTTACATAAAGTCCATCTCCATACACTGGAACTTTTTTGCCTTCTAAAATATTTGTAATAGCAAGAGGTATCAATTTTTCTGGGTACTGATACGGCCCAAAATTATTGGAACAATTAGTAATACTTATTGGAAGCCCATACGTGTCTGCGTAAGCTCTAACCAAATGATCAGAAGAAGCCTTGCTTGCAGAATACGGACTGTGTGGATCATATGCGGTTTTCTCTGAAAATCTTTCTTGTGATTCTAGCGGCAGCGCGCCATATACCTCATCTGTAGATATATGATGAAAACGCTTAATTTTTTTCTCCACTGCTGCGTTTAAAAGAGATTGCGTGCCCACTACATTTGTCTTGATAAATTCTGAAGGAGAAGAAATAGACCTATCCACATGAGACTCTGCAGCAAAGTGAACAACTACATCTACACCTTCCATTACTTCATTTACAAGACCCATATCGCAGATATCTCCTTTTATAAATTTGTACGAGGGATTATTCTCAACGCTTTTTAAATTTTCTAGATTTCCTGCGTAGGTAATCTTATCTAGGTTAATAACATAATCGTTTTTATGATGGGATAGCCAGTATAAAATAAAATTGCTTCCGATGAATCCTGCGCCACCTGTAACTAAAATTTTCATTAACCTATTATAGGGAGTTTAAATTGTTCTTTCAAATATTGAAAGTATTTTTGAATTGAATCTCTATGATCAAACGCAAACTCTTCTTCAGAGGGAAGAAGTTCTTCTGAAAACCATGTAATTTCTGAAACTTCTGGATTAAGTGTTGCCACTCCTCCAGTTTTCTCCACCGTATATAAGAAATCAACATTTTGTCTGTCCTCTTTTGGTCTTTGAGGATTATCATTTACTCTAAATAGCTCAAGAATTTTCCCCTCATATCCTGTCTCTTCTTTTAATTCCCTGAGGGTTGCTTGCTCAGTGCTTTCATCACGAGATAAAAAGCCGCCTGGAATTGTATACTTGCCGAATCTATGTTTTGAGGCTCGTTTTACAAGAAGAATTTCTTTTTTTTCGTTTATTAAAAGTGCACCAACTGTTACATGTCGAAGCTGGGCATCTCCCCCATCTTCAAATTTGCAGGTAATCATATTTATAACTCTCCGGCTTTCACTTTTTCCTGCACCATTAAGTTTGCTCTTAATAGTTCATCATGCGATGTGCCAGCGTCAATCCACCAGTCAATTACTTCACATCCTACAGTTCCATCCCTCACGTAAAAATTATTAAGATCTGTAACCTCTAGTTCCCCTCTCTGGGAGGGATTTAAATTGTGGATAAGCGAAAAAACAAATTTGTCATACATATAGATGCCGGTTTGTGCAATGTCAGATTTAGGGTGTTCTGGTTTTTCTTCAATAGACAAAACCCTTCCTTCTTCATCTACTTCTATCACTCCATATTGCCTTGATTCAGTAGGCATCTTCACCCCAAAAACCATTGCACCCCTTTCAACTTGTTCAAACTCATTTACCACCCTTCCCAAATCAAAATTGAAAATATTGTCCCCTAGCAAAACTAAAAGTTTTTCTCCTTTTGCAAACTCTTCCGCAAGTGAAATTGCATCAGCAATTCCCCCTTTTGGGTTTTTTTGAATTGCATAATATAACCTGACGCCAAACTCTTCCCCTGACCCTAATAGGTTTGTGAATTGACCAGCGTGATCTGGACCGGTGGAAAGAAGGACTTCTTTTATCCCAGCTTTTGCCATAGCCTCAAGCGGATAATAAATCATTGGCTTGTTGTAGACAGGAAGAAGATGCTTGTTTGTAACAAGCGTAAGAGGTCTGAGTCTTGTTGCAAGTCCCCCTGCTAATATAAGTCCCTTCATGGGTAAAATTGTTTAACAGAACTGGTATAATTTTTGAATCGTTCTGTCACCCAGTGTACACTGGAATACTTCTTAAAATTCAAATTAAAACATACCGCTTTTTAGAAATGCAAAAACTGCAAAAACAAGAATACTAACAAGTATATATTCTACCATAACTTTAGTTTTCATGTCATGCTCCAGGGTGTGATGTGACACACCTATAACTATATATATTCCTAAAAGAAGTGCTAATGCACTAGACTGCATAGAATAGGAAGGAAGAAAAGAATGGATAAGGAAAAATCCAATTCCCAAAACAAACGTTTCTATAATGTAATAATTTATATGAAGATGTTTATCTCTCATTTATAGTATTCCTCCTGCTTTCGTTAGAATTACGTATGTTAAAAATAATATAAGAAGAATAATGTGATCTAAATTATGACCTACAATTCTCGGGATTTTTTTCTTCTCAACTATAAGAATATCTAGTATAAGAACTGTAATGATAAACAATAGAAATGCTATAACCACAGACTTACTTGCTATCTTAGAATTTATTTTAGGGCTTACTACTATATCTTGGGATTGAACCTTTAACACTTCTTGCTTTGATTCTTTTAAAACAGGGGCTTTTTCTTGAACTACTGGAGGAGCCATCTGTTCAGAGGATGCAGTTTTTTGTCCACTTTGAGAGGTTTCTGCAGGAGCAGTAGTTTCAGCGCCAAACATCTGGACCACTAAGACCGTATCTTCCCCTAGTAAATTTCCCTCAACTACCGCAAACCCAACATCTCTATATTTTGATGAAAGCATATTTTCTCTGTGAGATGGTGAATTCATCCAAGCCTTTACTATATCTGAAGAAGATGTAAAACCCTTTGCCAAATTTTCCCCCGCGTAAATATAGTCATACCCAGAATTTTTAATAAAAGACCAGGGGGTTGTTCCATCTGGAGCAAAGTGGGCCCAGAAATTATGCAAAAACATATAGTCTGCTTTTTGCTGTGCAGCGGTATTTAATTTTTCATTTAGCTTTAACCCTGATATGCCATTTTCAGATCTTGCCTTATTTGTGTCATCCAGTAAATCATTTTTTGTAATTGAGTATGAAATTCCCAAAACTGATGGGTGAGCTGTTTTTAAATAAGAGAATCCAAAGGATAGAAGAATAAATAAAACGGATAAAATAAATAAAGAAGAATTATGTAAAACCTTTGCCCTAAAATTATTGGAATGATGAGGAGTAAAAAGATGACGCCAATACTTCATCTTTATATAGTAAGATTATTTTTGCTATCAAGCAAGTGCAGGAAAAAATTAATAAGAAGGTGTTACAATTTCCCCAATTGGTTTCCCGTTAACTGAAATATGCAAACCAAATGCAATTGCATTTGCAATTGCTGCACCTACCCGTAAACCAGTATAAGAACCACTTTCTGAAAACACTTCAATTTTTTCTATCTTTTTCATAGCTAGCTTATGATGATAAAGAAGTTTCTCAATAAGCTCTAAAACATTTTGATCCCCTGGTTTACTTCTTTTTTCAGTTAAAGTAAATACTCCTTTTGGAGTTTTTAAATCTACTCTTGTTTCTAAATTATTTGATGTATCAATTTTTATTATATTCATTTTATATTTTAACCTCTACTGCCCCCGCTCTTATTATCTTCCAAGGGTTGACTGTAGTATCTACTATAGTTGATTCTTTTTTATAGGTACATTCACCCTCAAGTACAATTTTTATATCACTTATAAGATGTTTATCTACCTCATCTATAGAATAAGGCGTTCTCTCGCCGGCTTTATTTGCTGATGGGGCAACAAGCGGTACACCCACTTCTTCTATAATTCTTCTTAAGGGTCCATTAGCAGGCACTCTTACACCTAAATTTTTCCCTCCAGCTCTGACGACAGAAGGAACCATGTTTTCTTTACACGGAAGAATAACTGTTATACCTCCCGGCCAATTAGATTTTGCAAATTCCATCGTTTTTTCATCAAAGACAACATATTTCTCTGCCATTTCTATGCTACTTGCTAAAACTAGTAACGGCTTGTCTTTAGAACGACCCCTCAGATCATATATATACTCTACTGAAGCTTCTGAGTC
>CAZITH010000057.1:0-7380 GCA_964542125.1 uncultured Gammaproteobacteria bacterium
CACGAGTAAAAGATATAGAATCTTTAAAAGACGCTCCCGTAAGAACTGCGTATCTTAATCTTTATAATCTTTATAAATATTCTAAAAATCATATGCAGACTCCTAACACGCCTGCGGTACACCTTTTCTATGCGTTTGATCAGGCACTTTCTAACATTCACGCAAAGGGAGTTAAGAAATGGAGAGCTGCTATTAAGACAAAGGCAGAGATGTTGCGGGAAGGCATGAAGCAAATGGGATTAGAGTTTTTAATTGAGGAGCCTCTTATGTCGGCATCACTTACTACCGTTATGGTTCCTACGCATACTACAATTCATGAGCTCAAGTCTAAATTAAAAGAAAAAAATATAGTTATATATAATGGAAAAGGACCTTTCTTAGATAGAGTATTTCAAGTTGGAAATATAGGGGAGCTGACGGATGAGCATATTAAAATGTTTCTTAAATCCCTTAAGAAAGCACTTTTCCAACTAGAATCTCCGGTTATTAAGAAAAAAACTCTTAAGAAACAGGAACAGGTTCCATTTTCAGCGCTCTTTATCCCCAAGACTCCTAAGTCTGTGATATAAATAAAATATGCGCGTTGTAAAGTCTACGTACTACAGCAACTGGGGAGATCTTTTTGGTTACAAAATAGCTCATTTTCTTCTTCCTCTTGCCGTAAGAATCCCATTTTTAACGCCTAATATTGTAACTTTAGTGTCTTTTACATCTTTTACGCTTGGGAGCATTTTTCTTCTTTTTCCTTACCCTCTGAAAGCTATTGGGGGACTTATGATAGTGGCAGGATACATAGGGGATGATCTAGATGGACAGTTAGCCCGTACAACAAAGAAATACTCAATAATTGGGGATTACCTGGATAAAGTACTAGATATAGTAAAAATCTTTGTAATAACCTTTTTTGCAGGGCTTTCTGTGTATCTAACTAGCGGAAACGTACTTTTTATTGTCTTAGGGTTTATTTCCGCGTTTTTTTTCATGTTAAGGTACTACATAAAACTTGAAACTATGTTTTCTTCAATTTCTAGGGATGAGAAGTATTTAGAAAAGTCCGCTGAAAGAAGGGGAGAGTTGGAGCACAAAATGGATCTTCTTTATGCTAAAAAACCAGAGTCTGTTTTAGAGTTTTTCTCTATTCTGTGGGTTAAAATGCGCACCATATTTTTTGTAGATGAGGCAGAATTTGCGATTTTTGTGGCTGTAGGGGCCTTTTTTAATGCGGTTTGGATATCTCTATGGGTGATTGTACTAGCACAAGTTATTATTGCAGTATGGCGCGGATTTGAACGCGGATATCAGTTAACTACCAACTCAAATAGACTCCTTCACCCCTTAAGAAAATAAGAGCTTTAAGATAATTTAATTAACAATATCCAGGCGGAATTGGGGAATAGAGTCTAATTTAAATGCTTCCTTCCAGCCTGAATCACCTTTTCCTGCGTCATACACTTTACAACCTAATTCAATTGCTTTATTAATCTGGAGCATGATTAGTAGTTTGGGTAGATCTGGTATGTTTCCATTTACTCCAGCATTCATTCCTGTATATATATTTTTGTAGTTGATACCATAAGATACAGCTTCTTTTTCTCCGTCGACAATTAAGGTAAGCATAACAACATTATAAAAATTAGTTAAATCTCTAAATATTTCCTTTCTGTACGGAAAAGAAAAACTTGAGTCTTTACCAAATCTTTTTATATTTAAATCTGCAAGCAGGTCTATATCTTCGTAATTATTTTCCAAAACTTGAATTGAATGGTTTTTATATATTCTTCTTATCTGCTGCATAAGTTTTTTTCTACTATCTTTACTCCATCTATCCTTTAAAAAATCTTCGTAATTAGAGTAGTTTTGTAAATTAAGATAATACTTCTTTTCATAAGGTTCTGTAGTCTTAAATGTTTTTATATGTGGATCAAGTGGTGCTAGGTAGACAGGAAAATTAAAATACGCTGAAAGGTCTTGTGGATTAATTTCTTCCCCAAGTATTTTATTATCATCAGTGTCATCTCCCCCAAAAAATTCTAAAAATGGCTTTCTTGTTTTTGCGTATGGGGGGAGTAGACCATCACCTGAATTTACTTGAAGCGGAAGAAGAGAAAAGGGCTTAGAATTTTTATAGGAGGTTATAAAGTGAAGTTCATATGGAAGATGTTTGAAAAAACTATATCTAAAGTTCCATTCATCATCAATTGTTTTATGGGGGGAGAGTAGTTCCCATACGTGCTTAGCTTCTTTTTCTGAAGTTATAATAACCGTATCCATGAGAAGTTATGGTACAGATTAAATGTAAGAAGTAGGTAAAAAAACAAACTGAATTAGGTATGGAGTGATTACAGAGAAGTTTTTTTCCAGATGAAGAGTAGATATGGCGGGATTGCAAGAAGATTAACAAGACTAGCTAAAAGAAATAAGACTTTAAAGCCATAGCTTCCCGCAATAAATCCGCCCAGTGCGGTTGCCAGAGCCATAGCTATAAAAGAAGTTGCGTCAGCAATGCTCCATTCTGTAGCTTCTTTATTTTTATCCAAATGCACAGAAAACAATGAGTTTTTTGCTGGAGACATAAATCCTAAGCCTGCACCAGCTAGCGAATAATACAAAAATAATTCTGGTGTAGCTGTTGCAAAGGCAAACCCTATATATGCAAAAGAAATAGCCCCTGCGCCTACTGTAGTGACATACATTTTTTTGACATCATTGAATCTGGCGGTATAGCGTCCACTGATGAGCTCAAATATAACACGGGTAATAAGATAGGTGCTAAAAGCACTTGCTGCTATTTCTACGCTCCCATGTTTTATGTTTTGGGTTGCAAAGACTGCAAAAATAGGGGTAGTAAAGTTCCAGGCAGACCATAAAAAGCTTTCTGAAACTATATAGGCTTTTACTACCGGGTCTATTCGTAAAAAGTGAGATGGATTGCGTCCAGCATACTGTTCTCTGAGCATTAATTTAGCTTATGGAATTTTTTACGGTAAAGCAAGTGTTATGATATAATTTCCCATATGGTTAAAGCAGTATTATTGGCAGCAGGAGTTGGTTCCAGAATCCGTCCTTTAACGGATAATTCTCCTAAGTCACTTCTTGATGTAGCTGGTAAATCTATCCTTCAAAGAATGCTTGAAAATGTTGAGGCTGTGGGAATAACAGACGTTATAGTTATAACCGGATATTTAGAGGAACAGTTAAAAGATTTTATTACTAAAAATTTCCCAAATTTAAACGTAATATTCAAAAGAAATGATAAATATGAAGAAACTAATACGGGTTACTCACTTTTGTTAACACGTGAATTTGTAGAAGGTTTTGACTTTGTAAAATTTGATGCAGATGTAGTATTTGAAAAAGCTATTTTAGAAAAGCTTTTAGCAAGTGAAGTTTCAGCGCTTTGTATAGACCGTAACATCCATCTAGAAGCAGAAGAAGTAAAGGTAATTACAGATGAAAACGGAAAAGTTTTAGAAGTAGGAAAAAAGCTTGATCCGCATAAAGCAAATGGGGAGAGCATAGGAATTGAAAAAATTACAGCTGAGGCTGGAAAAGTATTATTCCAAGAACTTGATTCACTGTTAAAAGACCAAAAAAACTGGCAAGAATACTATGATGACTCTTATACTTCGCTAGTTAATAAAGGGGTTCCATTTGAGGCAGTAGACATTACTGGACTTAAATGGGTGGAAATAGACACCCACGCAGATTATAAACGCGCACAGGAGATGTTTGCTTAGTTTTATTAGATAGCTCCCGCACTTTCTACAAGAGGAAAATCACGATCAACATTCACTCTGAACACAGGAAGACCCTTTGCCAATATCTTTGCTGTTGTTTCTGTTTGCTGCGCTAATCTACCTGAGAATTGTTCATAAGTAACGTTTTGAAGGGCTGGATTTTGTTGTTGTAATCTTTGAAGAAGTTCTTCAGAATACTGAGCATCATGAGGAACATTTACCATAAAAAATTGATCATTATCTTTAACTCCGTGTCTTATCTTGTTTGTTTCTCCTACATTAAAAATAACTCCTTTTTCCCTATGCGGTCCATGTAATTCTTCAATTTCTACTTTGTCCGGATTTATTGCAGCAAGCTGTCTCATATAAGCTATTACCTCTTTAACATCTGCGGGATCAACTAAATAGTTGCTTGCGTTTTCAGGCAAGGTTGCTTTTGCAAGATGTCCACATCCTATTTTAGTAGCATCTTGCTGTTCATGGGCATCTTTTTCTGCATGATCGTCAGTGTGAATAGTAAATTTTCCCTCAGATGCTTGTACTACTGCATCTACAATTTGAGTTGGTTTTAATCCTAAATCTAGTGTTTTATTAAGGCTTAAAAGTCCCAATACATACCCACCATCTGCTCCAAAGCGTGCAAACTTACCGTCTAACCCTTCATACCTCCCATCTCCGCACATTCTACCTTCAGTAATAGGACCAACATTTTCAGGATTTGTTACATGTGACAGAACAGATCTCAGAGGGCTCATATGTTCTCTTGCCTCTTTTGGTAAAGGATGTTTTCCAATTGCTTCTTGGGAAGGTGATCTTCCATGTATTCCAGTCTCAATTTTATTGTTCATAGGGTCTTTCAATTTTTGAAGAAAAAAATAATTATAGTGAGGTTTATGCGGGAAATCAAGACCTTGAACAGCCATAAAGAAGTAAGATATAATTTATCACCATGTCTGAAGAATCTCACAAAGGCGAAACATTTTTTACGTCTGTTGGCTGTATGGATGGACGTGTGCAGAAAGCAGTTAACAGGTACGCTTCCCTTATGTATGGAGCAGAATATGCGGATACGGTAACCAAGGCAGGCCTTGACGGTATCTTTTCAAAAAAAGATGTTGATCTACAGGTATATGATGCGGTTAAGAGCATGCTCTTAGTTTCCGTAGATAAACATCACAGTTATGGTATTGTGGTCCATGGACATGAAGAATGTGCAGGAAATCCTGTATCCCATGAACAGCATAAACAAGATATTAAACAGTCAGTTGCAACGGTGAAAAAGATGATGGAAGGAAGAGATATTGAGGTGCGGGGGGTATATGTCAGGCTTACACCTAGGATTAAAATCGAGGAAGTCGTTTAATCCTTGAAGAAGAGCTGGAGATTTGTTACAATAACAGACATCCTAAGACAGTAGGTTGAGTGAAACGAAATCCCAAGGGAGAACATCATTCAATAATTCCTACCGAGGAAATCCTTTACACCTTCGTGTAAACCTCGTAAGCGTCTTACAAAGACGCTTTTTTTATACCCTTAGGACTTTTTAAATATATGCCAAGTTTAAGAAACACATCATCTTTAGAAGAAGCAAAGCAGAAAGTAGATCGCGCTACTGCAATGTTTTTTGTGGAGTACACTGGTTTAACACACAAACAGCTTGAAGAAGCAAGAATTGAGCTTAAAAATGCTAATGCTGAAATGGCGGTTATTAAAAATACCCTCATGAATATTGCATTATCTGAAAAAAAGATTGATGCAAAAGAAAAACTTACGGGTCAGAAAGCAACCCTTTTTTCCTACGAAGACCCTATTAAAACCTCAAAGATTTTAACTGCTTTTATTAAAAAGTATGGCCTTCCAAAGATTTCTTTTGGAGTTTTTGAGGGAGACATTATAGATGAGGGAATGATAACAAAGCTTGCAACCCTTCCTTCAAAGGAAATTTTGGTTGGAAAACTCTTGGGACTTTTGAATTCTCCACTATCTGGTTTGGTATATGTTTTGAACGGAAATATTACAAAACTTGCATTAGTTCTTAAAGAAATTGAAAAGAAAAAGGTAAGTTCTGTACCAGCAGCTGCAGCTCCTGCTCCTGAGGCTTCAGTTACAGAAGCTCCTGCTGCTCCTGCCGCAGAGGCAACCGTTACTACAACAGAAGAGACAGCAACAGAAACACCAGCAGCTACTGAAGAAGCAGCACCAGCAACAGAGACAGTTGAAGAGGCACCAGCTGAAGCACCTGCAGAGGAAGTAAAAGGATAGGGGATGATGTTGCTCTTCGGGCTTCGGCCCTCAGAGTTAAGAAAAATTTTTTCAATTAAGATTTAGTTGACGAAATTTTCCTTAAGACAAGAAAATTTGATTGGAGGTGAATTGACTATATGGCAAAAATGACAAAAGAAGACATGATGACAGCAATTGAAGAGATGTCAGTTCTTGAACTTTCTGAACTTGTAAAAGCTTTAGAAGAAAAATTTGGAGTAACAGCAGCGGCACCAGTTGCAGTTGCAGCAGCTCCAGCAGGAGGCGCAGCAGCAGATGCTGGTGAACCAGCAGAAGAACAAACTATCTTTAATGTTGAGATTACATCTGCAGGAGCAAATAAATTAGGTGTTATTAAAGCACTTAGAGAATTGGCTCCAACATTAGGACTCAAAGAAGCTAAAGATTTAGTTGACGGAGCACCTAAGGTAGTTTTAGAACAGGTTAATAAGAAAACAGCGGACGAAGCAAAGGAAAAGCTTACCGCAGCAGGAGCTACTGTTACCCTTAAGTAAGATTTAAGATCTAGGACTTAAGATATAAGTTCAGGTTGTAAACACACACGATTTGTCTTATAATATTCTTAAGTCTTACTTCTTAGATCTTACATCTTAGTTTGATAAAAAGAAAATAAAAAATATGTTTAACTCCTGCTTCCGATAAATCGGAATGCGGAGCCTCAACATATATTTTTCACTTTTTCTTTAGAATTATAAAAAAGTAAAAAATATGGCAGCAAAATGCATGAATTGTAACAAGGGAATAATGATGGGGCATAGAGTATCACACTCTAAACGCAGGACTAGCCATGGTTTCAAGCCTAATCTTCAGAAGAAAACATTTGTTTTGGATGGAAAAAGAGTGTCAGTAAAACTCTGCACAAATTGTATCAAATTGTACAAATTCATCGACCGCAAAGCAAAAGAGGAGTTAGCAGCAAAAGAAGCCGCAGCAGAAGTTACTACACAAACCGCTTAATTATTTTGCTCCAATAATATCTCGTAGGACCGGAACTTTACCAAGAATGTAAATGCCTCCAAAAGAAGTTACAGCTACCGCAAAAAACTGCAAAATATCAAACCATAGAGAGTAAACCACATGCCCTTGGGTTAAAGAATATAAATAGCTTCCTAAGAGTCTCCAGAATAATGAAATGACTGCAACGTGCACAAAATACACGCCCATAGAATGATTAGACATAAGAAGAACATATTTGTTAACTTTTTCCTTTATTCTTCCATGGGTTCGTGTAATTAACGAATTATAAAATTCAGCAAGAACAAGACACATAGAGAGCGCATACACTGGAGAGGTAATTCTCCACTGAGACCTGACAAATTCAGGGTTTTTTGTGAGTAAAAACATTTCTCTTGTTTCCCAC
>CAZITH010000058.1:0-1584 GCA_964542125.1 uncultured Gammaproteobacteria bacterium
TATTGTGTTGCTTTGGCATTATACTTTTTGAGAATAGGAAATGCGTATGTGTAAAAATCTCTATAACCATCATCAAAAGTTAAGACAACAGGGTTTTCCGGAAGGTACTTTTTTCCATCCAAAACCTCAGAGAGTTCTCCCATTGTTAAAAATGTATACCCTGCTTCTTTTAACGTTTTAATTTGAGACTCTAGAGTATAAGGGGAAG
Source organism: uncultured Gammaproteobacteria bacterium (assembly GCA_964542125.1). Lineage (GTDB taxonomy): Bacteria > Patescibacteriota > Microgenomatia > Levybacterales > GWA1-39-11 > JAGORM01. Next base: position 209 of record CAZITH010000058.1, read on the forward strand.
TTGTGAGAGAAGCGCGTGTTTTGTCATGTGGATCAGCATATTCTATATAGTGGTACATAAAGATAGGAACTCTTATACCATCTGAGATTTCTTTTTTTAACTTTTGCGCATTCAGTTCTTTTTGTACATCAGATGGGATGTGCTGTTGATGTACCTCTTTTGCCTCTGAGCCATTTAATGAAGAGTCAAAAAGATATGAAACAAAGTGTCTATAGAAAAAAATACCCAAAAATAAAAGTGTAATAAAGGTAAGCCCATAAAGCTTCCAGGGACTTACAATAATCTTTTTTGAGGCCCTCTTCTTTCTGACATCAGACTTTCTTTTAGGTTTTTCCACAACTTCTTATTTTAAAACAGAATATTTGTAAGAAACAAGCATAAAAATGCTGTAAACTATCAGCATGGCAAAAAAGAAAAGAAGAAGTATTTTAAAGACAGTAGGAATGACCGCGTTATTTGTATCACTTGGGTTATATGTTTTGTTTCAGTCAAATAAGCCTAGCAATAACAGAAATTGGGAGTATGGGTTTGAAAAGTTGGCAGCAGTTTCACAAGATGGAAGTACAATTACAGTTAAAAATTTTAGAGACATACAAATCTTAGGAAATAATGTTACTTTTACCTATGAAAAGCGAGTCATTAACTTGAAAGATGCTATAAAAACATGGTTGGTTTTTGAGCCGTTTCCCGTTTCTTTTCTTCCTGGATTCAAAGGTGTGGCTCATACATATTTTATTTTTGATTTTAAAAACGCTCCGCCTGTAGCCTTTTCCGTAGAGGCAAGACGTGAAAAAGGGGAAGCGTATAGCGCTGAAATGGGTATGTTTAATAAATTTGAACTCATGTACCTGTGGGTTACTGAAAAAGACGCCACTATCCAGCGGGCTGCCATACGAAAAAATGATGTCTTTATGTTTCCGCTCTTAATCTCTGAGAAAGAAACACAAGGCCTTCTCTTACAGCTTGCAAAAGATACCACGTATTTGGAGAGTCATCCTAAATTTTACAATTCATTGTTTAGTAATTGCACAAACGAACTTGCAAAATCTGTTAATAGAAGTAGACCTGGAACTGTTCCTTTTAATATGGCGCTTTTTTTCCCAGGATTTTCTGATAGTGAGTTGTATAAATTAGGCTTTATTCCACACGATAAACCGCTTTCTGAAATTAAAAAAGAGTATTACATTACCCCACTTGTTCAAAAAATTTATAATGATGCTGATTTTTCCACCCGTCTTAGAAAAGAATTAGCTAGTAAAAAATAGGCTTGCAAATAGACCTTATACAGAATACACTTTCTGCATGGAAGGTAAAAACACAGTTGCATGGGTAAGCGCACTATTAGTTATAGCCGGAATTGGAATTTTAGGCTTTCT
>CAZITH010000058.1:1684-5488 GCA_964542125.1 uncultured Gammaproteobacteria bacterium
TTTTTATCAATAAAAATTTTTAATGCCAGCACAGATGCAGCCTCTTATGCAAATTTTCAAACAAAACTTAAAAGTGTAGGAAAAGACCCACAGGTCTTAGGGGTGTATGTAGATCAAAAAGTTGGCGTTATGGTGGGAAGTTCTATAGATGTTGAGAATCAGGGGTGGGTATATGAATTTAACTACGACGTAAATAATGGTGAGGCAAAACCATTTGACTCTAAATTATTTCAGCAAATGCTATCTTCTTTCCAGTTTACTGGGCTGCAATTTAAATAGTAATCCTTCCATTTATTCTTAAAATGAGTGTGTAAACTAAACTCCAAAGATATCTTTCTTACCTTCATTTCAGCTAGCGCAAAAGAAACAACAAGAGCTGTATAGGCCTATAATACTTGATTTTTAAAGAAAATCTGATATAATATTATAGGCTTAAAACTATTAATGTATGAGCTTTGAACAAATTTCCTATAGACCTAAACCTATTGATAAAGTAGCTGGTGCAGCTGCTGCATTGGTGTTAACTACGGCTGCTTTTACAGGTTTTGGATTTAAAAAAGACAATGCGCCAAAAGCTACAGTTACTCTGGTTCCTGTTTTACCTACGGTTATTTTAGTTAATAATAACACTTTTGACAATTCACCTACAATTTCTCAAGTCATCACAGAAGTTACACCTAAAAATGAAATACAAATAGGAAGAACATGGGAAGGTACTGCCTCGTACTATTCAAGAGTTGGCTGTGTAGGATGTAGTCCGGACATGATTATGGCAAACGGAAAACCTCTTGATGATTCTCAGCTTACAGCTGCATTTAACCGTGCAGATTTGGGAACAAAGTTAAGGATAACTGATAGAGAAAATGGAAATTCTGTGATTGTGGAAGTTACAGATAGAGGTGGTTTTGAAAAGCTAGGAAGAATTATAGACCTTTCTTTAGCCGCAAAAAATTCATTAAACTGTACGGATCTTGCTGACGTTTTAGTGGAGGAAATTATTAGTTAACGTATTTTTTAACAACTGTTGTTCTTAAAGCAATTAAAAACCCTGCTAGAAGAATTGCTCCAAATAAACTTGCGTATAAACCTTTTATAAATTCCGCAGGTTTGTAATAAATTTTAACAGCATTGGCTCCAGGCGGGAGTTCTATTCCCAAAGAATTAATATTTATTGGGTCTATTTTCACTTCTTTATTGTTTACAAACGCTATCCAATTTTTACTATAACTTTCTGAAATCACAATAAAAGACTTGCCGGTGGATTTGGTGGTAAAAGAAATATCTTGGTCATTTATTTCTACGTTGTTTAAGATTACGTTACTTTCATATGTTTTAGATATATTTTCAGAAAAAAAAGCTTTTCCATATTCTATGTTGTCTGAAGCCAAGTTATTCCCAGTTATGTTTCCAGTTTTTGGAAGTTTTTGTAAAGACCTTACGGATTTTACAACAGGAAGCTTGAGCAAATTCTCATATACATAATATGTTGTTTTTGAATCTCTATCAAAGTACGAGAAGACATTTTTAAAGTCTGAATTATTAATTTTTTTTGCAGTAACTATGTGTGTGACAGAAGAAAGCCCTAAAAGTTTTGCAGAGACTGTGCTAATTTTAATTTCAGAAGTATCCTCTTGAACCCCTTTTCTAATAAGAGTTAGATATGCTAAGGTTCTTAACGGCGCTAGTTTTGCATACCCTTCCATTGAAGAAATACCAAATATTGCGTTTCTGTTTGGGTCTAGAATGTTTTTTGTAGAAAGAATTGCCTTTCCGCCGTCTCCTGCCCACCCATGAGACGTATCTTTATACACTTTTTCCCAAAGACTCACGCCTCCTATAGAATAAATCCTTGCAGTTTTATTTTTTAAGAATTCAGCAGTTTTTGGCGTTTCTAAAAAAGAGGATTTAGACTGTGGAGAATTGTAAGTATTTCCCAAAACAAGAAGTGTAATAAATTGGAGTACAATAACCGTAATAGAAATTACTTGTTTACCTTTTTTGAAAAGCTTTAATATTGCTGAAAAACCATAAGCAGCAATAACGCTAAATGAAAAAATTACAATGATTAATGATCTTTGAGGAAGCCTAAATAAAGAAAAAGGGGGAATGTAGTAAAAGAAATACATCCACCCCATAGAAAAAACAATAAACACAAAAAACAAAATAAGAAGGTTTTTCACTTGTTTGTTTTTTTGAATTGCAGCATATAAAAACAATAGAACTCCCAGGAATCCTGAAAACGTGTTGTTTTCCCAGAATATTCCGTCCTTTTGCAGAATTGTATAGGTGTTTATAGATGGATCCCCAAAGGGAAAAGGATAAAGAAAATACAAAAAATCCCTCACTGTGTAAGGAAATAATTCTATTGAATTCTGGGCAGATTCTAGATTTGAAGAAGGGGAGGATTTACTTAACTGCCAAGTTGCAAGAAGCTGCGGCATAGCTAGTAATACTCCAAAAAACGTGCCTAGAAAAACTAAAAACAAATTTTTAAACCGTTTCTCTTGTGAAGATTCAAGAAGTGTGTAAATAATTATTGCAAAAACTGCATAAAGAGCAACTTGAGGGTGTCCGGTGAATATGATTTGTGTTACCAAGAATACGTAGAGCAAAAAAGCTAGTTTTGAAAACTTCTTGGTTAGACACTCTATGCTGACAAAAAACCACGGTACTAAAGAAAACGCTTGGATCATGTTCATATGTACAAAATGACATGTTATAAACAAACTATAGGAAAAGGTAACTGCTGCAAAGAGTGAGGCTAGGCGTGGAATTTTTCTTAATCTGCAAAAGGTGTAAACGCCAACGCTTGAAAAAAGAGAAACAAATAAAAACGAAAAGGAATATGCAGAATAATTTGGCAGTAAAAAATATAAAATTAAATTTGGAATATAAAACATTCCTACTTGACCCTCTGCTCCCATTTCAAACCCGGAGTAAATTTTATTTGTTACAAAAGGAAATTGAAATTTTTTAATTGAATTTCCATAGATTTCATGCAGTGGGTAATTGAAATGTGTAAGATCTCCTCTGCCCCAATCTTGGGTTGCATACATTTTTCCTTGAAAAATCAGCGGAAAATAAAATAGTAATGAAAAAAATAAGAGGATAAAAACACTGAGAAAATCATTTTTTTGGACATTCAGCTTTTTATAAAAAAACTTCATCATGCTTTAACAAATTCTACAAGGTATAACATATTGTAGTGGATAGTTTTTGATTTCGTAATTTTAAGGTTATGTCTTTTTAAAAGTGTTGATAAGGATTTTTTGCTGAAATGCTGCACATGAGCGTGTTTCCATACAGGATTAGTAATGTTCCAAAAAAACCAAATAGCTCTAAAAAGATAACTTTCTGTGGGAATTAAGATAATTCCTGTCCCGTTTTTTTTAAGAACCCGCTTTATTTCTGACACTACCTGAGAAGGATTTTCTACATGCTCTAACATTTCTAAGCAAAATATTTTATCAAAGAATGAGTTTTTAAATGGAAGGTTATGTGCGTCTCCTGTGTAAAAATGTGCTCCTTTTATCCTGTGTTTTGCACTAGAAATCGCGCTTTCGGATATGTCAATACCGTATATCTTTGAGGGCTTTATGGATTCCGTGAGCTGTTTTGTGAATAATCCTGAATGGCATCCTATGTCTAGAATTTTTTCCTGTGTTACAGGAGAAAATTTTTTAACTTCTAGGAATCTATTTGTATGCCAAATTTTTTGGAAAATATTATTCTTTATTCCTAAATCGTAGTAAAGAGCTGGTACGTCTTCGTGAATCTGTTTTAAAGTTTTTTGCATGGTAAATT
>CAZITH010000058.1:5588-7375 GCA_964542125.1 uncultured Gammaproteobacteria bacterium
GTAACAGGAAGGGTAAGCGGTCTAAAACTTTTTGTTTGGGACCAAGGGCTTGGTGCACACCCATTAAAGGCTTGAACTTTAAAAAAGTAATTAGCTCCATTTGTAAGATCATTTATTTTATAAGAGATTGCACCTGTTGAAGAACTTTGGTTAAGTTTTACCGAATGTGAATCCGCAGAAGGAGAAATTCCATAAGAAATAGTAAAAGAATTATAAGCTGATGGTGGAGGAGTAAAATATAGTGTTGCAGAAGAGCTTCCCTCCTTTAATGAATAAAAGTCTGGTGCTTGCGGTGCTACAGAAGAACAGGTGGTTGGTGCATTTGGATTGGGTGTAGCAGATGGAACAACCTCAAAATTTATGGTCCCTAGCGCTGTTAGCGTAACACCTTGAGTTACATCAGTTACATTTACTGAGGGTGTCCCTACATGGGTTGACCTTACGGTGAATTGTGCTTGACCAGAACCGTTTAAAACTGCAGTAGCAGGGCTAAAAATTGCCGAGCCGTCAGTAGGAGTTGCAAGAGAAATAGTGTCCCCAGCAAGCGGTGTAGGAACATTATCTTGAAGCGTAACAGTAATTCTTACGGTTGCTGAACCATCTGCGTACGCACTTCCTGAACCAGGACTTGTCTCTGCAATACTTGAATTGGCTGCGTCAGGTGCCGCTGCATATGCCTTAGGTACAGTACCTATAAAAAAAGATGATGCTAATAAAAATAAAACCAATAAGGAAAGTATTTTCCTCATACTTTTATTTATATACATTTATATATAAATTGCAAATGCAGTAACTTTAAATCTGTAAAAATTTAAAAATTGACACAAAAACTATTTTCATGCATCATAGGAGAAATATGGGATTTTTTGACTCATTTAAAAAAGTAACTGGTACAAAAAGTGCAGAACCCCCTCAAGCACTAACCCCTAAAAAAGTTTTAGTTGTTGAGGATGAAGAAGATTTAAGAACGTTTTACGAAGATTTATTAGCCGCAGAAGGGTTTTTAGTATTAGAAGCTTCAAACGGGCAAGAAGGACTAGACACTGCCACAGCTCAAAAACCAGATGTCATAATTCTAGACCTTATGATGCCTGTGATGGATGGAAAAACTATGTTAAGAAAATTGAGGCAAATACAAGGCTTTGAAAGTCTTCCAGTGATAGTTCTTACTAACGCAGGTACCGCAGACAACATGAGAGAAACGCAGTTTTATGACAAAGCCTGTGCATTTCTTATAAAAGCTAACGTAAACCCGCAGGATATTATAGACAGGGTTAAAGCGCTGACTAGATAGTTTTACTGGCCTTTACGGAAAATAACAGAGGAACTTCAATCTTTTTATCCTTTAAGATATACTGCTTCATTCTATTTTTCTTCATAAGCCCCTCAAATTGTTCATACATGGTGTAAGGAAATTCATGAATGAATTCTATTTTTAAGCCTGCGTCTATGAGAGCGTTTAAGAAGTCACTCATTTTGTGGTTCCAAAGGTACGTTTCCCCTTTTACCTTTTTACTCCAGTCTGCGTAGGTGTCATCCTCATCTACATACGGTCCTTTATCAAAATATTTATAAAAAAATTCAAATTCAAAACTAAGCATATTTGTAAATGGATGTACGTCAATTATGTAAAAAGTTCCGCCATCATTTAAAAAGTTTTTTATAATTTTTGCAAATTTCTTTAAATTAGGAAGCCATAAAAGCACTCCATAGGAGGCAAACACAATATCATATTTTTTTTGAAGTTTTTTTGGAAGGTCATATATATCAGACCGTATAAAAGTTGC
>CAZITH010000059.1:0-7162 GCA_964542125.1 uncultured Gammaproteobacteria bacterium
TATTGGGGTAGGCTTGTTCCTAGCATCCACAACTGAGGTAACTCCAGCAATGGTCCTTACTAGAAGCCAGGATTCATCATCTAATACCCTTTTTACTAAAATGTATCCTGGGAAAATCTTTTCTTTTATGTTTTCTTTTTTACCGGACCTAACCTTAATGGTCTCTCTGGTAGGAACTAACACATCTAGGATTCTTTCTTTGAATCCCATCGACTCCACGCGCTGCATAAGGGTTTTTGCAACTTTATTTTCGTGTCCTGGATAGGTGTGGACTATGTACCAGCGTCCTTTATTTTCTTCCATATTTTAATAAAATCACTTAATGATTAGTTCAAGTAGCTTTGAAAAACCTAAATCTGAAAGACCTAGGTAAATTGCTACAAATACGCTTATTATGATAACTACTGCAGTAAGCCTGATAGTCTCGCGTCTTCCAGGCCAAGTAACTTGTAAAAGTTCTGCTCTTACACTCTTAATAAACGTAAACATAAAAAACTCAATCCCTCCGTTTCCATCTGTGAGTCTGTATGAAAGCTCAAAACTGAGGAAACTTCTTTCTGAGGATTGAGAAATTTATTTTACCACAGGTATATCAGCCTTGTAAAGAGTGCTGTAAGAATTGGGAAAGAAGCATGTAAAGCGCGTTGACAATTCAAGTTTTTGAATTTACAATTAAAACAATCGTATAGGCAAGGTATGTTTAACTCCTGTATCACGTAAGCGTGAACAGAAAGATTCAACATTTTTTTTAAATTTAAAAAATTATGTCAAAAATTAGAAAGGCAGTAATCCCCGCCGCTGGTTTTGGAACCAGATTCCTTCCCCAAACCAAAGCAATGCCTAAAGAGATGCTTCCCATAGTAGATAAGCCTGTGATTCAGTATGTAGTAGAAGAGGTGGTTTCCTCTGGAATTCAGGACATTATAGTAGTAACTGGTGCAAATAAACGCGCCATAGAAGACCATTTTGATACCCCTAATGAAGATTTAGTAAAAAATCTTACTCAGGGAGGGAAAATGGATCTATTGGACTCCATCCAAAAACTAGCTGATATGGCTAATTTTATTTACATAAGGCAAAAGGGGCCATACGGAAACGGAACGCCAGTAATTTCTGCAGAGCCTGCAATAGAAGACGAATCATTTGCAGTTATTTGGGGAGATGAATTTATATATAGTACGCCTCCCAGGCTTAAGCAAATGATAGACGTTCATGAAAAATATGGAGGAATTGTTATTTCTGGAGTAAAAATAGAGAAGAAGGAAGACTTAAAGCGTTACGGAATTGCAGATATTGAGCCAGTTGAAGGAAATGTCTATAAAATTAAATCTATTGTAGAAAAACCAGACCCTGAAAATGCACCGAGTAATTTAGCAACTCATGGTGCATATATTTTACCTCCTGAGATTTTTAAAGCATTAAAAGAATTGGAGCCAGGAAAAGGTGGAGAAATTTGGTTAACTGACGGGATAAATGTGTTAAAAGAACAGGGAGTTCCCGTCTATGCGGTGGAGATAGAAAATGGAAGATACTATGATACAGGAAATAAGCTTGAATACATGAAGACGGCGGTAGAGCTAGCGCTGGAACATCCAGATATTAACGGGGAGTTCAAACAATTCCTCAGAGACCTTGATTTATGAAGCTTTATCTCTTTGCGCCTTTTTTCTTTCCTTAGTTTCAATATATAACTTTTCCCCAAGCCTTCTTGCCATATCCGGATTTAAATAGCTAGAATTTACAAGCCGTGCCACAATATTTTCAACCATAAATGCATCTAGATTTGTTTCTTTTCCAGCAAGTTGAACAGTTTGTTCTAGCGTGAAAAACGGACCAATGGTAACTGTGTGAGTTTTTCCCAGATTAAGCCCTCTGGCTTTTTCATACCCTTTAGAATGGTCTACATCCATTCCCACAATAAGGATTCCCACATTTGGAATTTTCTTTCGCTTAATAAGAAGCGCAAGTCTGCCAAGTGGTTTTTCTTCAGGAGCTTCTAGTTTTGATGCTCGTTCAGGCTGAACAGGGGCATATACAACACCGCCATTTCTTAAAGCTTCCTCCGCAGCTGCTGCAAACTCCTCAAATCCTTCATTTTTTTCAGGAACTTTAATTCTGTCTTTTACTTGTTCTATTGCTTTTGCTTTTGAGTCTTTTGATGTGTAGAAAGGGGAGCTTTCTTCGCGTTTTACTCTTTTTTCAAGTTTTGCCTTTCTTTTTCTGATAGTGCTTTCTGTTGCAATTAATTTAGTTTCAACTCCGCCTGAATGTGTAAACTTGGGAACGCTTATGCCAAATAATTTGCCTTGATGAAGTGCGAGTGGGTACACAAGCGGAGCATTTTTAAAGATTTGAGCCATGTCATAAAGCGGAAGGTATGCTGCCAGTGGATCCACTTGATCTAAATGAGGTGCATAAAGAATAAGTCCACCGCCATTTTCTACATGTTTCCTTGCTTCCTGGAACCCATTTTCAGTTGGAAGGTTTATGTCAGTTCTGACAAATGGAGCAAGAACTTTCCTGTATATTTCCCGTCTTTTTAGAACATTTGGAGATAATTTTTCACCACCTGCCATAAGTGAAGGGATTCTATCATGATATGAAAGTGGTTTCAAGCAAGGCGTACTTCCTGATATAATCATGGTATGAAAAGTGCAAAAGATATAATTCAGGAAAAATTAAACACAGCTGTTGAAGATATTGCTGGAGAAGAAGTTGAAATAAAACTTGATGCACCTCAGGATATTTCTCATGGGGATTACTCCTCAAGTGTTGCCCTCCAGATATCTAAAAAGTTAGGAAAAAATCCCAGAGAAATTGCTGAACAAATAAAAGCTGAACTTGAGAAATTAAATGATTCGTCAATTGAAAGAGTAGAAATTGCAGGTCCAGGATTTTTAAACTTTTTCCTCTCAAAAAACTACTTGATTCAAAATCTTCAGGATGTTCTTTCTGAAAAAGAATCTTATGGAAAATCTGAAATGAATAAAGGGAAAAAAGTAGTTGTAGAATTTTCATCTCCAAATATTGCAAAACCATTTACCATAGGACACTTAAGATCCACAATTATAGGAAACGCAATTGCAAATTTATTACAGGCAACAGGTTGGACAATTTATAAAGATAACCATCTAGGGGATTGGGGTACTCAGTTTGGAAAACAAATTTATGCTATAAAAACTTGGGGCAATGAAGAAGAAATCGAGAAATCTGAGAACCCTGTAAAAGAACTTGTAAATCTTTATGTAAAATTTCATGAGGAAGCAGAAAAAAAACCAGAGTTGGAAGATGCTGCACGAGAATGGTTTAAAAAACTTGAAGACGGAGATTCTGAAGCAAGAAGGTTATGGCAAAAATGTATTGATTGGTCATGGAAAGAGTTTGAAAAACTCTATGGGATTCTAGATATTTCCTTTACTGAAAATGATGGCCGTGGATTTGGCGAATCATATTTTGAGGATAAAATGACTCCTGTTGTAGAGGAATTAAAGAGTAAAAACGTATTAAAAGAGGATAAAGGTGCGGAGTTGGTGTATTTTCCAAATGATAAATATCCACCTCTCATGATTTTAAAACAAGACGGTACAACGCTTTATTCTACAAGGGATTTGGCAACTGATAAATTTAGGTTGGGAAAATATGGAGAAGATGTTCTCATTATTAATGAGGTTGGAGCAGAGCAGTCTTTGTATTTTAATCAGTTATATGAGCTAGAAAAAATGCTTGGTTGGGTAAAAGATGGCCAAAGAATTCATGTAAGACATGGGCTATATAGATTTAAAGACATGAAAATGTCCACCAGAAAAGGAAATACTATTTGGCTTGAAGATGTTTTACATGAAGCGGTAAGCAAAGCGAAGAATTTAGGAAAAAAAGACATTACAGAAAAAACTGCTGAATCTATTGGGATTGGTGCTTTAAAGTGGAATGACCTAAAACGTGACTCAGTCTCTGATATTGTGTTTGAGTGGGATGACATCCTAAATATGGATGGAAACTCTGGACCATATATGCAATATGCGTACGCAAGAACTCAAAACATTTTAAAAGGAATTGATGTAGAATCTGCAAGTTTACCCTCAGAAATAAGTCCAGAAGAAGAATTATTACTCAAAAAATTGACACACTTTCCAGAAGTAATTTTAAATGCCAGCGAAACACTTTCCACCTCAATGCTTTGTAATTATTTATATGAGTTGGCAAAAGAATTTAGTGTGTTTTATGAAAAACACAGAGTATTAAATATTGACGACAAGACTGTTGAAAATTTTCGTTTAGCGTTAACTGCCGGGGTAGGGCAAGTGTTAAAAAATGGGTTAAATCTTCTGGGAATCTTTGCGCCGGAGAAAATATAGTAAAGTTTTTAAAAAAAATTATTTCTTCACTGGCATTCTCGTATCTTCTAAACGGAGGCGGTGCACAGCCTTAACTGTAAGAATTGGAGCAAATTTAGATATATCTTCTGGAAGACCTTGTCCAACTTCTTGAATATCTAGTAAGGGTTTTCTTAAATTATCGCTACTGAACATACCAAATTCTTTTTCTCCACCTCTTCCTTTTGGAAGCAGTTGAATTTTCCCCCACTCATTTCCAATCTCGTCCCCAATCCCAACGAGTGTTTCACCCACATATCCTCTTAGAGCACATTCTTTTTCGGTGGATAGTTCTAAAGGAGTCGTACCTTCAGTTCTTAAGAGTTCTAAGGCTGATTTAACAGCGTCATGCACTCTGTCTCTGCGCCTTAAAATTTTTTGCTCATTTTTAGTAGGAGTACCTGCTAATTGTTCCATTTTCTCAACATTCATAGACAGAAATTATATCTTATAGTAAAAGAAAAGTCAAGTATTGTATGAACACAGCCTCGTGTGAGATAATGTACCAGTAAAAACTGGTACATTGCGCGCACTTCGTGTGCTAAATCAACAAGTCGATTGCGGTCCTAAATCAACACCATGAAATACACACTTTCCACATTAGATAATGGCTTAAAAGTTGTTCTTGTCCCTATAGATGAAATGGGTTCTGCCACCACATTGGTTATGGTGGGTGCAGGATCCCGTTATGAAAATAAAAAAAACTCCGGAATCTCACATTTTTTAGAGCACATGGCTTTTAAGGGGACTAAAACCAGACCTACCGCTAGAGAAATAGCCACATTAATAGATGGAATTGGCGCAGAGTCAAATGCATTTACCGGAAAAGAGCTTACCGGCTACTACATAAAATCTTCTTATGAACACGTTAATCTATCCCTAGACGTTTTGTCTGATATGTTAACAAATCTTTTACTTGATCCTGCGGAAATAGAAAAAGAAAAGGGAGTAATTTTAGAAGAAATGAACCTGTATGAAGACACTCCTAGCAGAAAAATTGGAGATCTTTTTGAAACACTTTTATATGGTGATACTCCCATGGGCTGGGATATAGCAGGAGATAAGGCAGTAATTAAATCTATTACCCAAGCAGACTTTCTTTCATACATGCAGAGCCTGTATTCAGCAGACAATATGTGCCTCGTGGTTGCTGGAAAGTTTGATAGAGAGCATATTTTAGAAGAAATTGAGAAGAAATTTGGGCAGCTTAAAAAGTTTACAACTGCACATTTTGAAAAAACGCAAGATTCCCAAAACGGACCAAAAGTGTTACTAAAACACAAGAAAACTGAGCAGTCACATTTTGGGTTAGGAGTAAGAACCATAGGACTTTTGGATAAAAAAGAAAATTATGTTTTGTCTATTCTTGCATCTATTTTAGGAGGCGGAATGTCTTCTAGACTTTTCCATGAGGTTCGTGAATCCCGTGGGTTAGCGTATTATGTGCGCGCATACTCTGAAAATTATAAAGATGTAGGGTATCTGTCAGCTTTTGCAGGAGTAGATCCAGCTGGAATAGACGAGGCAATAAAAGTAGTACGGGATGAGTTATTAAAGGTAGGAAAAGATGGGGAAATTACAGAAAACGAGCTTAAAAAGGCAAAGGAATTTATGAAAGGACACTTTGTTTTAGATTTAGAGGATACCCGGTCCGTTGCAGGCCACTATGCAACTGATCTTATACTAGAAGGCGTTATGGAAAACCCTGATGAAGTCATGCAAAAAATAGATGAAGTGTCTTTGCAGGATGTTCAGACTGCAGCCAAAAAATACATAACACCCGAAAACATGAACTTAGTAATTATAGGAGATTTTGAAGAAAAATCCAGATTTGAAGCCCCGCTCAAATGATGCCCCGCTTTTTCTATCCAATTGGTCTAAATGTGGGTGATTTGCCTTGAGGTCTTCTTGGTTGAAAAATTACACTTTCTACAGCTGATCTAAAAAAAATATCAGCATTATTTATTTCAGAGCCAGATAAACGAGACAATTTTCTAGGGGGGAAATTTACTGTTTGCCTTTCTCCACCTGTTGAGAATTTACCTCTTATGATAGTTGTTCCGATCTCTGGATCAGCCTTACCTTCCTTAGGATATCTTACATCCATTATGGTCATGCTTATTTCATTATCTCGAACTATTCTGAGCATTAAACCATCTGGAGCTTCGTCTACCGCAGCTACATCATTTTCTGTATCTATTGCCCAGAGCATATAGGGATCAGCTGCATCTTCTGTATATCTGTAATAAAGGTTCTCATCTTTTAATGACACAGATGCTGCAATTTTTTCAACATTAGAAGGAAGCACAGGCTCCTTTTTTGCCCCCCTTTGAACTGTCCAGTCTCTTAATTTTTCAATATTATCTGAAATTCTTTTCAGCATTTCGGGGTCGTCTTTGTGTTCAAACCATCTGTCAATTTCCTCGTGGTTTTTGTCAAATTCTTCATCAGTTACTAATTTTCTTTTTTCCTTAACCCCTCTGATTTTTCCCTGAGGACTATTTCCTTCTGTGGTTCCTTCCATGCCAATACTATAATACAATTATCAAAATAAATGCAAGGGAAATTTAATTTGTGAAATCCTGGGTTGCGAGAAGACCGTATTTACTACTGACTGACACTCCCACGCCTATTTTATGAAATGAAGCGTTTAAAATATTTGCCTTGTGTCCTGGAGAATTCATCCAGTTAGTCATCATAATACTTGCAGTTTGACCACCTGCTATATTTTCTCCTGCTGTAGAAAATGAAATCCCGCCTATTTGCATTCTTTGAAAGGGATTAAGGCC
>CAZITH010000060.1:0-7157 GCA_964542125.1 uncultured Gammaproteobacteria bacterium
ATTTAGAGTTGGAGCACTTCGTTTAGAAAGAATTATTAAAGAAAAAATGAGTTTAGCTTCCACAGAAGAAGAGTTTTCACCTTCTCACTTTATTAATGCTCATCCTATTATTGCAGCAATCAATGAATTCTTTAGAACATCCCAGCTTTCAGCTATTTTAGACCAGACAAATCCTTTAGCAGAGATTGATAACCTAAGACGTCTTACTGTTATGGGAACCGGAGGAATTTCTAGAGAGCGTGCCTCTTTCTCTATCCGTGACATTAATGCATCCCAGTACTCAAGAATTTGTCCTGTAAGAAGCCCTGAAGGACCTAATATTGGACTTGTTACGTACCTTGCGCTCTATACAAAAGTAAATGAGTTTGGTTTCTTAGAGGCCCCATATAGAAAATTAGTAAAAGAGAAAAAAGGAAGCAAAACTAGAGTAAAAGTAACAGAAGAAGTGATTTATTTAGATGCTGATGAGGAATCTGAAAAATACATTACCCATGCTGATATTGCCATAGATGAAGATGGATATGTGGTGGATGATATGATTCCAGCAAGAATTAACGGAGAATATCTAGAAGTTGAAGCAGAAAAAGCAGAACTTATTGATGTTGCCCCGCGTCAAGTGGTTGGAACTTCAGCATCTTTGATTCCATTTATTGACCATGATGAAGCAAACCGTGCGCTCATGGGAACCCACATGCAGTGTCAGGCAGTTCCATTAGTGAAGACCCAAAGTCCTATTGTAGGAACCGGTATGGAAGCTTCAGTCTCTGAAGCTATGAGTAGGGTTGTAAAAGCTCCATTTGATGCAGATGTTACTTTTGTAGATGCAAATAAAGTTGTTTTGAAAGGAAAAAATGAAGAAGAAACATTTATTATTGATAAATTCAAAAGAACTGCTCAGAACACATTCTTCTCACAACGCCCAGTGGTAAAAGCAGGAACTACAGTTAAAAAAGGAGATATTCTTATTGATGGACCAGCTTCTGACATGGGAGAGTTAGCCCTTGGAAAGAATTTAACTATTGCATACGCATCTTTTGATGGGCTTGGGTATGAAGACGGAATTGTTATCTCAGATAAATTAGTAAAAGATGATGCATTAACCTCAATTCATATTGAAAAATATGAAGCAACAGTGGTTGATACTAAATTAGGCCCTGAAGAGACTACCCGCGATATCCCAAATGTTGCAGAAGAAGATTTAGCATATCTTGATGAAGAAGGAGTTGTTGTTGTGGGATCAGAGGTAGGTCCAGGAGATATTTTAGTAGGAAAAATTGCACCTAAAGGTGAAACAGAGCTAACCGCAGAAGAAAGACTTTTGAGAGCTATTTTTGGAGAAAAGGCACGTGAAGTGAGAGATACTTCATTAAGAATGCCTCATGGAGAACATGGAATTGTTATTAACGTTCAAGTCTTAGACCGCGAAAAGGGGGACGAATTAGAGCCTGGAACTATAAGAAAAATTCTTATAGAAGTAGCACAAATGAGACACGTTGTTGTGGGAGATAAGCTTGCAGGTAGGCATGGAAACAAAGGGGTTATTTCTAAAATTGTTCCAGAATCTGACATGCCATATCTAGAAGATGGAACGCCAGTAGATATTATCATTTCTCCAATTTCAGTCTTGTCCCGTATGAATCTTGGGCAGCTTCTTGAGGCACATCTGGGATGGGCTGCAAAGAGACTTAATATGAAACTTGCACTTCCTGCTTTTGAAAAGCAGCCAGAAGACCGGATGTTTGATCTTTTGAAAAAAGCAGGACTTCCAGCAACCGGAAAAGTAAAACTCTTTGACGCAAGAACAGGAGATCAATATGAAAATGACGTAGTTGTGGGAATTGGATATATCATGAAACTTATCCACATGGTTGAGGATAAAGCTCATGCTAGATCTACTGGACCATACTCATTAGTTACCCAACAGCCTCTAGGAGGAAAAGCTCAAATGGGAGGACAGCGTTTAGGAGAAATGGAAGTGTGGGCACTTGAATCTCACAGAGCTGCATACACGCTGCAGGAAATGTTAACAACTAAATCTGATGACGTTGCAGGACGTGCTAAGGCATTTGAAGCTATTATTAAAGGAACTGATATTCCAACACCTAAAGTTCCAGAATCATTTAAAGTCTTGATTCGTGAACTAGAATCTCTTGGAATGCTTGTTCAGCCAACTGAGGCAATAGTTGCTCCAGTGGAAGAAGAAACAGAAGAAGAATTTGATGCTCAAGAGCAAATTAGAAAAGAAGCATCTGATTTAGAAGAAGCATCAGAAACTCTTGACATAGATGTAGCCTCAGCAGAAGATGCTATTGTAAAAGATACTCCTACTACAGAATCTGAAGAGAACCTGATGGATTTAGAAGGACCAACTGAGGAGGATTTAGCAAACTAGTGTTTTTGCACTAGGCTTGGTACAATACAAAAATTATATGGACGGAAAGAAAAGAAGAGAGAAAAAATTTGACGCAATAAATATTTCAGACTTTAAGGGTCTTAAGATTTTAGTGGCTGAGCCAGAAACTATAAAAGATTTGTCTTACGGAGAGGTTACAAAGCCAGAAACTATTAATTACAGAACCTATAGACCAGAAAAAGATGGACTTTTTGATGAAAGAATCTTTGGTCCTACGAAAGACTTTGAATGTTATTGTGGAAAATACAAAAGAATTAGATATAAGGGAATAGTTTGCGATAGATGCGGAGTTGAAGTTACCTATTCTAGAGTAAGACGTGAGAGAATGGGGCACATTGCACTTGCAACCCCCGTAGTTCATGTATGGTTTTCTAAAGGAACACCATCTAAGCTTTCAACTTTACTAGACATATCTCAGAAAGAGTTAGAATCTGTTGTATATTTCGCATCTTATTTGGTAACAAGTATTGATGAAGATAAACGAAAAGATGCTCAGAAGGTTCTTGCTGATCTTAAAGAAAAAAGAATCACTAGAATTAAAGAGCAAATTGAAGCAGAGAAAGAAACACTTGCAACTGAGGAAGCAGAAAAATTAAAAGAAGCTGAAAAAGGACTTGCAGAAGAGCAAAAAAGTTTAGTTTTGGAAGAAACTAAAGTTTTATACAGACAGAAAAATATTGCGCTTGATAAAAGACTTACTGCGGAGTCTGAAAGAACTGAGGAAATTTTCACAAGAGTTTCAGATATTATTAAGGGTCTTAAGTTATGGAATGTTTTGTCAGAAGAAGAATATGTAAGACTTATTGAATATGATATCCCTCTATTCTTTGAAGTAGAAACAGGAGCACAGGCAATTTTAACTGCAATTGACTCAATTGATATTCAAAAATTAGTTGGAGAATTAAGAGAAGAGATTCATAAGTCATCCGGACAAAAAGAACTGAAACTTTTGAAAAGACTTCACCTTTATGAATCTATTTATAAAGCAGGATTTAAACCAGCTTCGTTAGTTTTAAGAACTCTTCCTGTGCTGCCGCCAGACCTTAGACCTATGGTGCAGTTAAATGGAGGACGTTTTGCAACCTCTGACTTAAATGATTTATATAGACGCGTTATTAATAGAAATAACCGCTTAAAACACTTAATTTCTCTGGGAGCTCCTGAGATTATCTTAAGAAATGAAAAAAGAATGCTTCAGGAAGCAGTTGATTACTTAATAGATACGTCTATTAGAACTTCTACTACTCAGAGACAATTTAAGTCCCTTTCAGATATTTTAAGAGGAAAACAGGGAAGATTTAGAAAGAATCTTCTAGGAAAACGTGTGGATTACTCTGGACGTTCAGTTATTATTGTAGGACCAGAATTAACATTAAATCAGTGCGGACTTCCAAAAGAAATGGCCTTAGAGTTATTTAAACCTTTTGTGATTCGTGAAATTATAAGCCGTGGTTTAACAACACCTAATGCAAAAGCTGCAAAACGTTATATTGAAAAGCGCCCGCCGGAAGTTTTTGACATCCTTGAAGAAATTACAAAGAATCATCCAGTTTTACTTAACCGTGCTCCAACCCTTCACAAATTAGGTATTCAAGCATTCTTCCCAGTCTTGGTTGAAGGATCTGCTATTAGGATCCATCCTTGCGTTTGCGCAGGGTATAATGCGGACTTTGACGGAGACCAAATGGCTATTCACGTTCCTTTGTCATCTCGTGCACAAGAAGAAGCTATTGCTCTTATGATGCCTGAGCACAATCTTTTAAAGCCAGCTGACGGATCACCTATTACCCTGCCTAATAAAGAAATGGCTCTAGGAGTATATTACTTCACAAGCATTGATGAGCGTGCAAGACGCGAAGTGCTTCCTCACTTTGCAAATGAAGATGAAGCTGTATTTGCCTTCTCACTCAAAAAGATTGCGTTAAGAGAACCTATCAAGGTAAAAATTAAGGACACGCTTTTTGAAACAAGCATGGGAAGAATTCTTTTCAATGCAAAACTTCCTGAAAAAATTAGATACGTAAATAAAGAAATTAAAGCTGCAACTATTAAAGAATTAGTAACTCGCGCAATGGTTGAGTTAACTGAGGACGAAGTAGGAAAGCTTATTGACAGCATTAAAGAAATCGGATTCTATTCTGCGACCATTTCAGGAATCTCAGTTTCCACTTTTGACTTAAAGATGTTGCCTGATAAGAATAAGCTTATTTTAGAAGCAGAAGAAAAGATTAAAGAGATTGAAGCTGAATACCAGCAAGGTCTTATTACTCTTTCTGAGCAAAAAAGACTTATGAATAATGTATGGCTTGAAACTACAGAAAAGATTGCAAATCTTACCTGGAATCTTTTTGAAGCAAATGACATGGTGAGAATTATTGCTGAATCCGGAGGAGCCAGAGCAGGAAAAGACCAGATTAAACAGCTTGCTGCTATGAGAGGACTTATTTATGATCCATTAGGACGTATTGTTGAGCTTCCTATTAAATCTAACTTTAGAGAAGGTTTATCCATTTTTGAATACGTGAACTCTGCACGTGGATCTAGAAAAGGTCTTACTGACTCAGCTTTGAAAACCGCAGACGCAGGATACTTAACTCGTAGATTGGTAGACGTTACTCATGACGTTATTATTCGTGAAGATGATTGTCAGACTGAAGTAGGAATTGAGGTTAATATGGGTCTTAGAGAAAACACTTCCTACATGACTAATATGCTTTTAGGAAGAGTTGCAACTCATGATATAGGAAAAGGTAAAAACGTTATTGTTAAAAAGGGAGATCCTATTAATCATGATGCGCTTCCACTTATAATAAATGACACTGCAATAGAAAAAATTACTGTAAGAAGTCCATTATACTGCGCTCTCAAATATGGAATTTGCGCAAGATGTTATGGATGGGATATGAGCGCTTACAGACTTGCTGACATGGGAACACCAGTTGGAGTTATCGCAGCTCAATCTATTGGAGAGCCTGGAACACAGCTTACCATGCGTGTTAAACACTTTGGAGGAGTTGTTATGTCTGACGTGACCCAGGGTCTTCCACGTGTGGAAGAACTCTTTGAGGTTAGACGTCCTAAGAATTTAGCACCTGTTGCTGAAATTACCGGAAAAGTACAAATTAACAAGATGGATGACGGGTTTATCATAAGAGTTAGAAACACTAAAGTAAAACCTGTTGAAGAAAGAGAATATTTTGTTCCTCTTACAGCAAGCTTATTAGTAGAAGAAGGAGAAGAGGTAATTGCAGGAACTAGACTTTGTGAAGGATACTTAGATCCAAGAGATGTATTAAAGGTTTCTGGGCTTCAGAAAGCACAGGAATATTTGATTGCAGAAGTTCAAAATGTGTACGAATCTCAGGGTATCTCAATTCATTACAAGCATTTTGAAACCATAGTAAGAAAAATGTCTGATAAGGTTATGGTTGAGACTCCAGGAGACACAGCACTTCTTCCAGGAGATTTAGTTTCTAAAGTAAGATTTGAGGAAGAAAATGCAAATGTTATCTCAGAAGGTGGAGAGCCAGCTTCAGCAAGAGAAACAGTTCTCGGAGTTACAAAAGCAGCGTTAGTTACAGATTCATGGTTATCAGCAGCTTCATTCCAGGAAACCACTCAGGTTCTAACAGACGCTGCATTGGAAGGTAGAGAAGACAATCTTATTGGACTTAAGGAAAATGTTATTGTAGGACGCCTTATCCCAGTTAGAGAAGACTTTATGGAAGGAAATGTAGTTCAGGGAGTAGAACAGCCTCAAATTCAGAGCGAAGCGCCTCAAGCATAAGCAGTTTCCCCTTTAATTTTCCTGGGAGCCTTGAGAAAAACGTGAACCTCTGGAAAATAGGCTCAAAATAGTGTAAAATACAAAAATTATGCCAACACTTAATCAATTAGTTAAAAAAGGAAGATCTAAAAAAGGCAAGAAAATTAAAGCAACAGCATTGCGTTCTACTTTTAATGCCAGAACCAGATCTTACAGTAATGTGTTTTCCCCACAAAAACGTGGTGTTGTAACTTTAGTTAAAACCATGACTCCAAAAAAACCTAACTCAGCTCTTCGTAAAGTTGCTAGGGTAAAGCTTTCCAACAGAGAAGAAGTTACCGCATACATCATGGGAATTGGCCATAACTTAGCTGAGCACGGAATTGTTTTAGTCCGTGGAGGAAGAGTAAAAGATTTACCTGGAGTAAAGTACCATTTAGTCAGAGGAAAATTTGATTTGGGTGGAACAGAAAATAGGAAGTCTTCACGTTCTAAGTATGGAGCAAAAGGATCAGGAGGGGCAGCTGCTGCTTAAAGTCCTATACCGTTAACTCTTGGTGCGTCCCTCGGATATGACCTCGGGACTTACCAGAGACTCCCGGTATATTTTTGAAAAATGAAATACATATTAGAACTTGCTCAAAAAGAAAAAGAAGGGCAAATGAAACTTGCTAATGATATGATATTGGAAAAGTATAAGAAAGGACTAGAAAAAGGTGTTGGTAAACAATTACCAGTAGACGAATCAGTTAAATTAGGATCTACTAGCGCCGTGATGGAGGAATTGAATAGTTTAAGAGATAAAATAGCAAGTGGAGCTGGGAAAAAATACATGGGATTAACTGCTAATAATCTAATAGAAAGCTTACCGGTCGTGGGGCATGCATACGGTAGATTGTTTAATGAATTACCAGAAAAAGAATTTGAAAACGAAATAGATCGAGTTAAAAATTTATATGTTTCTTCAATGAGAAACTT
>CAZITH010000061.1:0-7105 GCA_964542125.1 uncultured Gammaproteobacteria bacterium
GTCACTTCCTGGGTTGATGCGGTTGGAGGAAAAGAAATCTCATTTCAAAATAAAGACATAGAGGATTTTATTATTCTTAAAAAAGATGGATTTCCTACATACCATCTAGCAAATGTTATAGATGACCACCTTATGGATATTACGCATGTGATTAGAGGAGAGGACTGGATTCCTTCTGGGCCAAAACACATCATGCTTTATGAAGCATTTGGTTGGACGCCTCCGGTTTTTGCTCATGTTCCAAACGTTAGGGATTCTTCTGGTAAAAAACTGTCAAAAAGAAAAGGGGCAAAATCTGTTCTAGATTTTAAAGATGAAGGGTATTTACCGGAGGCATTATTTAATTATCTGATGCTTTTAGGGTGGTCTCCTAAAGATGACAGGGAGATTCTTCCTAAAGATGTAATTGAAAATGAGTTTAAATTAGAAAATATAAATGTAGCGCCTGCCATTTTTGATGAAAAAAAACTTTTATGGATGAATGGGGAGTATATAAGAAACACTGAGCTATCAAAACTTAAATCTCAAATTTTGGATTACGATCCAGCTCTTAACTCTATAGAACATTTTGACGAATATCTTGAATTAGCGCAGACTAGGATGAAGACGCTAAAAGATTTTAGGTCACTTGTGATTAATGATTCACAGACTGCGTTATCTAGTGATCAAAAAAAGCTTGCGAAAAAATTATTTGAAGGGTACGAAAAAATAAATGATTGGAGAAGAGACAAAATTCTAGAGGTTAGTTTTCAGGTAAGAGATGAGTTAAAATGCACAACACAAGATTTATACTTAGTTTTGACAGGAAAAGCACAGGGGTTACCGCTTGGTGAAAAATTAGAAATAGAAGGAAAAAAGAAAACATTATTAATTTTGGAAAGCTTAAACAAATGAAAAAAGAGACTGCCCGTATTATTTCCTTCTTATTGCATCCATCTTTCATTGCAATTCTTGCAACTTTTTTGATCGTTTACAAAAATACATCAAATATTCTCCAGGCATTAGAATGGTCAGTTATTGCAGTTGTATTTGCTTCTGCTATATTTGGGTTTGAGTATTATGGAGTTAAAAAAGGATATTTTTCTAATTTTGACGTCTCAAAACGCACACAGCGTACCCCCCTTTTTATATTTGTAATCTCCTTATTGCTTCTTTTTATATTTATGCTCGTCGTTTTAAAAGGACCTGTTCAGTTAGTTGTAGGAGCAATTTGTCTAGCGGCAAGTTTAGTTGTTTTTCTGGTTGTAAACTCTAGAATTAAAGCTTCTATTCATGTTGCCGGTATGACTTCATTTCTTTTGTCTATGGGGATAATTTTTGGAGGATACGTATATCTGGGTTTACTTTTGGTGCCTCTTGTCGCATGGGCAAGAGTTAAAATTCATAGACATACAATTCCTGAGGTAATAGTGGGAGGAGCGCTTGGAATTTTTCTGACTCTTACCTCTTACCTTGTGATACAATATTTACATTAAAAATATGAAGCTGTTGTTGTCTTTTAAATACGCAATTGAAGGGGTAATTTTTGCGGTAGAACATAACCTAAACATTCGGATTCATATTTATGCCGCAGTTTTAGTAATTGCAGCAAGTGTTTTTTTTGATGTTACGCCGTTTGAGATGGGAATTTTGGGAGTAATGATTTTGTTAGTAATTTCTACGGAAATGATAAATACCTCATTAGAGGAGATGACAAATTTAATTACAAAAGAACACAGAAAAGAAGCAAAAATAGCAAAAGACGTAGGAGCAGGGATGGTTTTAGTCACCACACTAGGATCAGTAATTGTAGGAACGCTCATTTTTCTTCCTTACATTGCAAGGTATTTTAAAGTCCACTAATTTTCAGACTCGGAAGATTTAGAATGAGCGGTAGTTAATACAAGTATTTCTGAAAACTTTTTTATAAACTTTTTTGCATGTTCCTTACTCATTCCAATTCTTGAAACTACTTGATATTGATTGGGAACGCCTGCTTTTTGACAGACATCTATTATAACTCCGTCTTCATTTACATTCATGAAAATCATGTCTGTGTAAAGTATTGGGATATTTGGGACATTAACCTGAATATTTTGATCTTCATTGTTTTTCATATTTTCACCTCCTTAGAGAACTTTTGAACCTGATGGAATTTCTTTTTCTGGATGTAAAAGTACCGGTACGCCATTATTGTCCGCTGCAAGAATCATTCCCTGACTTTCAACTCCTCTAAAAACTTTAGGTTCTAGGTTAGTTAAAACTGGAATTTGTTTCCCTATAAAATATTCGGGATCAAAGTATTCTCTTATTGCGGTAAGAACCGTTCTTTTTTCTTCTCCAAAGTCTATGGTGAGTTTTATGAGTTTATCTGTGTCAGGTACTGCTTCAGATTCTATAACAGTTCCTATCTTTATCTCTAATTTTTTGAAATCACTAATGTCTACCATGAAAGATATTCTATCATATTTATGAACATGCTATACTTTACGAAGATATGGAAAAAGTAGAATACGGAATTAAACATTACTTTCTCAAAAATCAAGTTATTGCAGCATTACTTCTAGTGTTAGCGGGCTGGTTTTTAATTCAGATAAAAGGAATTCTCATCCTGTTTTTTATCTCCTATATTCTCATGGTTGCGTTAGTTCCATACGTGAAGTATATGACAGCGCATAAAATCCCGCGCCCAATTGCAGCAGGAATTGTATATGTGGCAGCATTATTAATTGTGGTTCTTCTCATAGTTCCGCTTATCCCTTTTTTCTCTACGCAAATCCAATCTCTTATCCATTCGTTCCCGCAATATTTAGATGAGATCTTAAAAATTCTAGGAATACAAATTGGCCAATCTCAAGTTCAATCTTTTGTTATTTCTCAGCTTAACGCAATTGGCTCCTCAGCATTTGCAGTAACAGGCGCAATTTTAGGCACAGTTTTTTCTACATTTTTAGTTTTTGTAATTAGTTTTTATCTGATGCTTGATTATGAGCGGTTAAAAAGGGAAATAACCTATTTTTTTCCTAAGAGTCAAAAAGAAAAAGTAATAGATATTATTCATCAAGTTGAATATAAATTAGGTGCGTGGTTTAGGGGGCAGTTGGTTTTGTGTTTTAGTATAGGGCTTTGTACGTGGGTAGCTTTAGCGTTTATAAATTTTCCGTTTGCCTTGCCACTTGCTCTACTTGCGGGAATGCTTGAAATAGTTCCAACCATAGGTCCCATACTTTCTGCCATTCCAGCAGTTATTGTAGCGCTTTCAATTTCTCCAGGACTTGCAGCAATAATAGTATTAGTTTATATAACAATTCAGATGCTTGAAAACAATATTTTAGTACCCAAGATAATGCAAAGAGCGGTAGGTCTTAATCCTATCTTAGTAATTCTTGCCATTAGTATTGGTGCAACTATGTTAGGAATTTTGGGAGCTTTACTTTCTGTTCCATTTACAACCCTTCTTATCATAGTCATAAAAAACATAAGAGGTGAAGAAAATTAATTTCACTACTTGAATCTGCTAAAAAGTTTTTTTATAATGACTCACAGTTAACCTGCTCCTGCCTCAAAACACCTCTGCCCGAATATCATGGAAGTATCAAAAGTAACGGTAGATTTTAAAAAAAGAGTAGTCACCAGAGGTGATAGAAGTGTTAAATTATCCCCAAGAGAAGTTAATCTCCTTTCCTATCTCATTCACAATAAAAATACGGTAGTAGATAGAAAAAAACTCTTAAGAACTATTTGGAATTATGCTCCAGATATTGATACCAGAGTAGTTGATGTATACGTTGGGTATTTGAGGAAAAAAATTGATTCGGGATTTTCAAAAAAACTTATTTACTCCGTTAGAGGTTTAGGGTACATCTTCAAAGACTAATCTCCAAAAAGAAAACGAGCAAGACATTTTTTGCTTGCTCGCTTCCGGTTGCGCTCAACTAATAAAAGTTGCGCGCTTTTGCATGCGAAAGAGCGTAACCAAATCTTAAAACTACATTCCTGTAGCTGGTGGTGGGGTTGTTCCTCCTCCCATGTCGCCTGCTCCACCTGCTGGTGGTGGGGTAGGTTCTGGTGCTGGCATTCCTCCACCCATATCTCCACCTGCTGGTGCTGGTGGTGTTGGGGTAGGTTCTGGTGCTGGCATTCCTCCACCCATATCTCCACCTGCTGGTGCTGGTGGTGTTGTTGGTGCTGCTGGGGTAGGTTCTGGTGCTGGCATTCCTCCTCCAGGATTTTGTGGGTTATTATCCATATTTGTACTTCACCTCCAATCTTTAAAAGAAAAAGATGGTTTTTACACCATCAGTTTACTTAATTTGTATCATTGTTGCACAATTCGAATTGTTCTGCAATATGTTTTAGCGTTTCTTACAGATTTATTTGGATGAATTTATTTTTTCAGAAATTACGTCTATTACATTTTGTGTTTTAGGATCCGGTAGAAGTTCATAAGATTTCTTTGCGTATTCTAAAGCTTCTTGTAATTTTCCTAAATCATAATTTGCTAAGGATTTTGTAAGCCAAAGTTTTGCAGACAATGGGTATTTTGAAAGTCCAGTATCTAAAAATATATTTGCTTCTTGGGATTTTTTTGTTAACACCAGAACCCTTCCAATATTTTCATATAGAGGCAGTCTATTACTTCTCTGAAGAGCCTGTTCATAATAATAGTAAGCTTTTTCATAATTTTTCTTTTGTTCTTCTAATGTGCCCATATTATTTATTGCAATCCATAAATTAGGATCTAGTTTTAAAGCTTTTTGAAAATGTTCTTGTGCTTTTGTAAAGTTTCCTAATTTAAAATATTCATCTCCTAAATTATTTTCCATAAGAGGACTTTTAGATATTTCAGCATCTGTAGAATAGAGGGTTAAAGCATCTTTCCACTGTAAATTTCTCATATACGTTCTAAAAGACATGGAAATGAGAATAAAAATTCCTACATATATATATGCGTTTTTACTTAATTTAAGATGAATATATTTTTTTTCAAAAGTCTCTATTGATACACCTAGTATTCCTACAATTCCAACAGATGAAAAATAAAACCATCTCGTTGCAACTGTTGCGTCTAATGGAATCAATTGAAGGTGAGGAAGAATTCCTACGAAAAACCAAATTGTAAAAAATAGCAAAACCTTTGTATGTTCTAATTTTTTTTTGAAAAAAAGAAAAACTGTACTTAATAAAACACTTATAAAACTTACATCAAAAATAAGTGGAAGAAGAAAAGTTTTTGCTTGAAAATTTTTTACAATCCACTGTTGATTAAAAGCAAGAACATCCGGGTAAAAAAAAGTTTTTACATAATAAAAGAAAATAAGCGGAATGTGTTTTATCCTTTCTGTAAAAATTACTTTTGCCAGAGGTGGAGGTTCTATCCAAAAAACATCAGTTCCACGTGATGTAAATCTTAAGAAAGAATAGAAAATTATTACACAAATTTCTACTGCAAAGATTTTTTTTAATAATTTTCTGCTAAACAGTAAATGATAAGTAAATAAGATAATTATAAAAAGTATGCCAGCTTCCTTTGAAAGAAGAGATAAGGAAAGGAATGAAAAAGTTCCCAGAATAAATTTCCATGAAGTTTTTTGTCTAAAATTTAACAAGAGTCCCAGCATCCCAAACAAAAAAAATAGAGTTTCTTGAATATTTGAAACATAGGACACAACCTCTTGATTTATAGGATGAACTAAAAAAAGGATTCCTAAAAATAATGATAGATTTTTCTTGAAGAATTTTGAAAAAAGTAGATACACTAAAAAAGAATTTACACAACTTAGTATCATTTGCAGAAAATGAAAAATAAAAGGATTTACTCCAAATAGTATTCGAAGCGAATAGAAGTAGAGAAGCATGAGAGGTTTGTAGTACCCAGAGAGAATGGAATTGTGTGATTCCAAAACTACATGGTGGTAAAAAAATACTTTTGGAAGACTTAAAAAGGAATTTACGAGTGCGTAATTATACAATTGTTCTTTATCATCCCCCACAAATCCAGCAAATAAAAGTGGAAAGTAGACAATAAGTGAGATAAAGAGAAGAACTAATAGAATTTGAATATTTGACAATGAATAAATTCGTTTCATTTCATAGTTAACTATACCAAATTCATTTTTTTGTTCCAAGAATATGTCTAATAAATCTTTCATGATTCTTACACTGTTATTATTTTCCCGTAAAACCTTTTTAGTAGAGTTTAACCATGTCAATAAAAAAAGGAGGTGAGAAAATATGGGTCTTCTTATTTGGATTATTTTTGGAGCACTGGCCGGTTGGCTTGCGTCTGTTGTCATGAAGACAAATGCTAATCAGGGTCTTTTTGGTGACATCATCCTAGGGATTCTAGGAGCAGTAGTCGGAGGGTTTCTTATGGGATTTTTCGGACAATCCGGAGTAACAGGATTCAATCTTTACAGCATACTTGTTGCTGTTGTAGGATCTGTAGTTCTCATCTGGCTTGGAAGAATGTTCTATAGAATTGGCTAAGTAGTCAGGCTGCAGTTTGATACAGAAAGAGTCTCTTGATTATTTTAACTCTGTTGATTTAATAGAGATATGAAGAGATTTCTGCCCAAACTCTTAATCTATATAGCAGCATTTGCTTTGGGTGGTATATATGCCTTTCAAACTCTTCCTGCCTCTGCTGCTACAGCAGCTCATGTAGTAATTTCAGAGATTCAAATTGGTGGCGTAACTTCAACTGATGAGTTTATTGAGCTTTACAATCCAACTCTTTTAGATGTGAACCTTGCAAATTGGCGGCTTACTAAAAAAACTGCAGGCGGTACAGAATCAGACTTAGTTTCTTCTCTTTCAGGTACTATAAAAGCTCATGGGTATTTTTTAATAGCTCCAACTCCCGACTACACGGGGTTAACAACGCCTGATGTCACATATGCTACTTCAAGTGCTTCAATTTCCCTTAATAATACGATAACTTTATATGGGGCAGATGGAGTAACTGTTGTTGATATGGTAGGTTTGGGTAGCGCAACAGCTTCAGAAACTGCCACAACCACAAGCCCAGCAGATGGTAAGAGTAAAGAGAGAAAAGCGCTGTCAACATCTACTGCTGCAACAATGATTGCAGAAGACGCGATATTAGGGAATGGTGAGGATACAG
>CAZITH010000062.1:0-7064 GCA_964542125.1 uncultured Gammaproteobacteria bacterium
AAACTGGTCACTATAGGAAAGGCTTAATGCCGACACCCGTTTTCCATCGGGAACTGGTTTTGCCAAATTAAAAATCCTCATATATGCGGCATGATTAACGTGGTTATAGCCGTCAATATATTTTCTATCAATAGAAATTCTGGAAACACTTTCCTGTATTGGAGGAAACAAAAACCGTGTATCCACAAGTCTTTCTGCCATAGGCAGATTATACGACTTCATTTTTTCTAATTCAAATGTTTAACGTATACATTATTTGTATTGCTTTTTAAGCGCTGATTTTCCTCAAAAACTCAAAGTTTCATCATTGACAATATTTATCTTGCCTGCAATACTATCAGGGTGAAGGCGTTTAGAGTAGGTTTTATAGTAAGTCTTTCTTTTTTGCTTCTTCTTTCTGTTGTTACCGGAACTTTAGGGTTTTTTCCGCCCCCAAAAGGGCCCAAACCGCCAGAATATCCAAAATATCCAACGTCATCATATACCTATAATGACCCGCAATACGCAAAACAACAGAAAGAGTAAAGTGATGCGATGAAAAAATATGATGATGATACAAAAGTCTATCAAGAAAGCCAGAAGAATTTTACACAAAAGAATATTATTCCCTATGCAAGAAATGTTTTTATAGCTTGGATAGCATTTGTAGTTCTATTTGAAATTATTGGGCTTTTATTTGTTCAGATGAGCTCAAGTCTGGTAGGCGGCGGGTTTGCGTTTACGGGGTTTTGGGCGCTTGTTTTTGGTCCAGTAGGCGGTCTTATGTGGTATGCAAGCGCACTAGTTTCTTCATTTGCGCGTACTTCTAGTCAAGAATTTTCTTCTGACCCAGTTCTTCAGGCAATTTGTTTGGCTTCTATTATTGGAGCAGTAATTCTTTCAGCGGCTGGATTTGTTTTAGAAAGTAAAAATAGGCCACTCTTTGCATAGTAAACCTCTTTTTATAAAAAGTAGGCCACTCTTTGCCTAAAACCTCTTTAAAATTTACAAAATTCGTAGCATAATAGGAATACGGCTTACACAAATTTTCTATTCTGAATGTAACGAAGATTTTAAATCTTTTGGCATATAGCCATAGGGTGACAGAAAGCAAGTAAGTCGTATAAGAACACATGTCAGCCATACATGAAATTACTTTAACGAATGTAAATATTAGGCAAAGTATTTCCATTCTTCTTGCAAAACTTATTTTTATTGATATAGTGGCGGCGGTTATAGTAATAGCTATTTACTTTGGTCTTGTGACTGGGGGAAATATTTTAAATTACAATAACGCTAATACTATTATTTTCCTTTCTTTTTTTCTTGCAGTAGGTGCAGTTAAATTAACGGTGGACGCGCTAGCAATTCTTTTATGGCTGAATGAATATTATGAAATTACACCAGAGCATATAGTTCATAAAAAGGGAATATTTTTTAGAAAGAAGGAGCAGTATAGGATAGACCACGTGAGAATGATAGATGTGCAGGATAGCTTTTACGGTGAGCTTTTAAACTTTGGGACAATTACTTTGTATGACATTCGTCTTGAGAAATATTTGGATATGTATTTAATCCACAATCCAAGACGATACGCAAAAATACTTTTACAACTACAACCTACTATAGAGATGAAAGAAGATCATGTCAGATTCAAAAAAGACTCAGAAGATGAAGTTGTCTAGAAAGCGAGGTGATATGTATGAATCAGAAAATGAAGTCGTGTTTCACACCTCATGCAATGATGCATAGTCTATTTGGTTTGGGGCTTGGTTTTTTTCTAGGGTCTTTAGTTCCAGGACTCTCTAATCTTTGGCTTGGTATAATCCTTATGGCAGTTGCGTTTGTCTTAGATGCAGTAAGAAAAAATTAAAACCAAAAGAAGCCAAACGTGATTTTTAATACATTTTTCTGTATACTTATTTTTCATGGCAACGTTTTTATCTGTTCATCAAGACCGCCATCAGGAAAAAGAAAACGTCTCCTCTAAACGCGTTATCATAACCTCATTTTTTGTAGACATTTCAGATATACTTATTAACTTAGTGATCGCAATCCTTTCTGGAAGCGTTATCATGCTAACGGAAGTTTTTGAGGGGATTGCGGATTTAGCGTCATCTGGATTTCTACTGGTAGGATACTATAACTCAAGGCAAAAGGAAGACAGCGCGCATCCTTTTGGATATGGACGTGAGATGTATTTCTGGGCGCTTTTGTCAGCTTTAGTGATGTTTGGGGTTACCGCAACGCTTTCTATATATTTTGGCTGGCGTCGTATTTTAGAGCCGCATCCAGTACATAATATCTATCTTGTTTTTACCATTCTTCTTATTACTTTTTTTACAAACGGATATGCCTGTTATCTTTCACTGAAAAAACTTCTAAGGGGACATCATGTAAAGTACATCATAAAAATGTTTTATAGACCATCTCTTATAGAAATTAAAACAACTTTTATTTTAGATTTAATGGGTGCTATAGCCTCATTTCTAGGCTTTATTTCTCTTTTGATTTATCAGATCTTTGGGGATGCACGGTTTGATGGGATAGGAGCTCTGGCTATAGGTGTATCTCTTGCGATATGCTCTTATTTTCTTATTCTAGGAATTCACGACTTACTTATAGGAAGGTCAGCTTCCAGTGAAACGCGGGAGAAAATTAGACAAGCTGCGTTAAGGGTAGAAGAAGTTGAGGATGTGTTAGGGATGAGAACACTTCACATAGGATCAGAAAAACTACTCGTTCACTTGGACGTGAGGATGCAGGCGAGTTTAACTACTAGAGAGATTGAAAAGCTGATAGACAAAATAAAAGAAGAAATAAGAGGAGAAGTCCCTAATGCAAAATATCTTCAGGTAGAACTAGAAACCCCAAAGCATTAATTTTTGATCCTGTGTTTAAAAAAATGTATAATCCCTTCATGTCAAAAGAGGCTGAACAGTTATTAAAAGCCGGGGGTTTATTTGTTTCTGAAAGTGGTCCAGTTGCGCCTAGAACTATTGAAAAACCAGTTCTTCACAAAAGGATAGTGTGGATGGAGGGGCAGGAGGGAAAAATTGCACAATTCCCTCATCAGCCTGATTTTCCAGCTAAAGCTGCATTTTCTTGGGGGAATGATGCAATGAAGCAAATGATGCTTTCCTCTGAAATGTACACACAGCTTGTAAAAGGCGATTCCCACCGCACAGAAAACGCTATTTACCGTTTTTTACAGGAAGCAGGGTTAAATCCGGAAAGATCAGAGACTACAAGAGTTGCACCTTTTATTAAGAGAAGGGGAGGTGGGTCTTCTGAGGTTTTAGAAATTACACCGGATGTACAGCTTGCTCATAAAGAAACAATAACTGATGATGGAGCACAAAATTTGGCAACTGGTGCAGATATTATTTACACCAGGATGTTAGAAGTGCCGCTTGTAGTTATGCCCGCAGACTGTCCTTCCGCTGTAATTATGGGATATGATAAACGTCAGAAACCTGTTTTAGCGGTTGCACATTGGGGAAGGGATGAGGTGGAGAGTTTATCTCCAGCAAAAAGCATAGGGCTTATGCAGTCATTAGGCTGTGACGCGAGAAATCTTCAGATTTTGCTGACTCCAGGGATTTCTCCTGAAAACTATTACATTAGGGCAGAAGATGTAGAAGGATTACTTCCTAATTTGAAACGGTGGGGTGAACATGCAGAAAAAGCCTCAATACCTAATCCTCAAAATTCCTGGCAAAAAACAACAATTGATGTAGTAAAACTAGATATTTTAGGAAGAATTGTTGAGCAGATTCAGGATTTTGGTGTTTCCGGGCCACAGATTCATGCATATGATGTTGACACATATGCACAAGCAGCTGAAGGACATACATATTCCCACAGGTATGCAGCAGTTTCTCGGAGCAAAAAATATGACGGGAGATTTATTTTAGCTGCACAACTCACGCGAAACGTCTCTTGACTTTACGCTGAATTGTGTCATTAAATATAAGTATGTCCAAAGGCGTTCAGGCAATTAGACATAACCACACATTTCTCAAATTAGTAATAGCAATTCTTATCTTAGGCGTAGGTCTTCTTATACTCAAATACGTGAAAGTAAAACAAGAGTGGCAGGGGCATGTAGTAAAACTTTCAGAAGGAATCCAGAAATATGAGTTTTCAGATCAGGTAGAAGATGCTGACATGATAGCCTCAATTATTACCCAAATCCCTTCCTCGAGCGCCCCTATTATTTCCCAAGAGGCAGTTTTGCAAAAGACAGTATCAGTGTTAAATGCGAAAACACAGCGTTCAATAGTAGTGGTTGATAAAAACCTCAAAGTGTTAGCAGATTCTGTAGCTGCAAATGTTGGGAAAGTATACTCTGGGGACTCAAATGGAGAAATTAAGAGCACTCTTTTTGATGGGGTCCCTAGATCTTTTATAGAAAAAAGTGCTGATTATCCTAATGGTATAAACCAGGCTGTAGTTCAGGTAAAGGACGTTAACGGAACTATAATAGGGGCAGTTATTATATCCTCATCAAATATCTTCAAATAGTCAAAAATTATCCGTATACTAAATGAATGCTTAACCTTCTTGCTTTGACCTTAGAAATTCTTATTATTTTTCTTACTTCTCAGTATATTTTTAAATCATTTTTCTTACTACTGCTTTTAATGTTTAGAAATAAAAGCATTTCAGTATCTGTTCTTTCGTTCTTCTTTTTGCCGGGAGTAATAGTTCATGAGTTGTCCCATCTATTAACTGCTGAAGTTTTACGGGTAAAAACGCATGGAATCGAATTTTTTCCCGAACTTCATGGAGGAAGTTTAAAAATGGGAAGTGTTTTAGTAGAAGATTCAGATCTTTTTAGGCAGTTTTTAATAGGAATTGCTCCTTTTATATCCGGGCTAAGTATTTTATTTGCTTTATTTTTCTTTATCTCCCCTTATATATCTTTAGAGCACATCTTTTCTTCTGTAAGTTCATTTTTACTGTCAGTTGTATTTTTATATGCTGTTTTTATTATTACAAACACAATGTTTTCAAGTAAAAAAGATATGGATGGGGCAGTGGAACTCATTTTTATAACTATAGTTATTTTTGTGATGTGCTTTATCTTAAAACTGCACGTGGAAAACTACATTATTATTTTCTTTGAAAGAGAGGAAATAAAAAAAATGCTAGAGAAAATTATTTTTTTCTTGTGTATCCCGTTAAGCTTAAATATCTTGAGTGCAATTCTTGCGTCAGTTATGTTAAAAAGAAAAGGAATACAAATTTCAGAGTGAAATAATTATGATACATATTTTAAAAAAGTATGCTTTTTTACTGTTTTTAATTCCATTTT
Organism: uncultured Gammaproteobacteria bacterium; assembly: GCA_964542125.1. Lineage (GTDB taxonomy): Bacteria > Patescibacteriota > Microgenomatia > Levybacterales > GWA1-39-11 > JAGORM01. The sequence goes on from CAZITH010000062.1 coordinate 5,300, forward strand.
TTTTAATACTCTATAAAATTTTTTCTGTCAGGGCTTTGTCTTTTGGTTGTTTTGATGATTGTGCGAATTATATGACCGGGTATTTTGTCCTTCACGGCAAAAAGCTCTACACTGAAGTTTTTTACAATCACATTTTAGGGATGACATATCTATCATTTCTGGTGCAAAAATTTCACAATAGCATAAATATTTATGATTTAGTTTTAACCCACAGAAAAGTTATTTTAATATTCTCATTTTTATTTGACTTTTACATTATAAAAAGATTTAGTTGGGCTGGTTTTTTCTTTGTTCTTTTTTACGAGACTACAAAGTTTTATACATTTGGAGACAGATTTCTTGCTGAATCCATCATAATTTATGCAGTGGTAATTTTAGCTGGATTTATTCTGGATCTAAAAAATAATAAGAAGCTTTCCACTTCAGAATATATTTTTTCAGCAATTTTAGGAGTATTTATTATCTTTTTTAGAGAACCCTATATCCCATTAACATTTTTGCTTCTTGCCATTATATTTTTTCACAAGGAAGACAAAAAAAAGAGGATGGTCTCTTTAGGAATATTTTTAGTATTAGTGTTTTTAATTTTATTATGCATAGATATCCCAGCATTTATTTTTCAAGATTTTACTTCAAATTTATCCACCTCAATAGGTGGAGAAGTGGGACGTAATAAATTACTTGGTGTAGGTTTTTTTGCTGAGTTTTTCTATCCAGTGATTGTTCTTTTTTATGGAAAATGGAATCCGTTCCACTTTTACTTAATAGGAGTAAGTATTGCATTTTTAACTTCACTTTATTTTACTTTTATAAAAACTAAAAAATGGTTTACTTGTTTTATGATTTTTCTTATCTTGGGAGTTTCCAATATGAGATATACAATTCCTGGACAAACTTTTTATGAAGCGTATCACATGCAAATTTTTATAGGAATTTTTCTTTTTACAGCGTTATACCTTGTATTAGAACTTAAAAATAAATTCAGGATAATTTTACTTTCTATTATTTTTGCAGCATGGACGTATGCGGTGTTTAATCCAAATTCTTATTTATTTGATAAACATAACCTACAAGAAGATTTGCTTACAAATTTTGGAAAAGAAATGCATATAGGGACAATAGTACACGACCTTTCAAAACCAACTGACACGCTATTTTTAGATGGGGCAGATGACCTTATTTACTGGCAGGCAGAATTACAGTCTCCTTATAAATACAGCTGGTATACTGCAATTATGCCTCAGGTGCAGGTGTATAGAACTGAGAGACTTGCTATGTTTAAAAATACACCGCCTGACTTTTATTATGACTTTTGTACAAAATCTGCACCTTTACATTCCAGTTTGCCAGAATTTGTAAAAGATTCATTCCAGCAACTGTATGATAATGGAAAGCCAAGCTGTCTGTACGTGAAGAAAACAAAGCTCCCTGAGATTACTAAGTCTCAATGGGAAAAGGGCAAAGCCGGTTTTTTTGCGCTTCCGCAAAGTGAGACTGAATCACGGTAGCTTTTGTGATAAAATCGATTCTGTTCGTTTGTTAGAAAAATTATCTATCTAGGTATTATGAAATTTCTAAAAGTCGAAAAAATGGATCTTTTGATTGCAGTTTATATGTTTTGTATAGCTGCGGCAGAGATGATGGGTGCAAAATCATTCCCATTTATAAAAGTATTTGGGTATCAGTTTAACTCAAGTGTAGGTATACTTAATCTTCCACTGATTTATACCATTAATGACGTTATTATAGAGGTGCATGGGATAGA
>CAZITH010000063.1:0-6878 GCA_964542125.1 uncultured Gammaproteobacteria bacterium
CTAGGCATAGACTCTAAGAATCTGGAAGCTAAATCTCTGAAATAAGCCTATAAAATCAAAATACCAGCTACTGAGTGCTTCTTTGAGCCCTCCAGAAAGTATGGCAAGAAAGAACATGGAGAAAATTAAGAAGAGTGAAATTACATCCCGCCTTTTTGTTGGATTCCCAGAAGGTAGGAAACAGCCTCTTTTTTTAGAAACGTAGCGTAAGTGAGTATCGCAAAAAAGAAGATGGAACTAAAGAGTGGTTGAGATTTACATCCCGCCTTTTTGTTGAATGCCAAGAAGGTAAAGAACAGCCTCTTTTTTATACCGTCTGTCTCCCCTGGAGTTAATTCTAATAGCCGGAAGTTTTCCTCTTTTGCCCCAGCGCTTAATAGTTAACGGGGAAACTCTTAAAAGTTGTGCAACTTCTCTAACAGTAAGAAGATCTGGAAGGCTTTCGATTGATATATTTTGATTTACCATATTAATATTTTCTAGTGACTGTCTATATCAGAAGTATATCTAGAGTAGCAAAAGTGCTCAAACATGTCAACAACCAAATTCTTCAACTCTTCAAAAACTTTAGTGAGGCTAAGCTATAGGATTCCTTATCTAATATCTCATAATAAATATACATTGAAAAGAAAAATAGACTTGTAGTAAACACATAAAATATTACAGGATAGTTAAAATCTGCGATTCGTTTACTGAGGTTTGCCTTCTGATCTTTGCTGCGCCCTTACTTTAATAGAAGAGAGAAGAATTTGATTTACTACTGAATGCGAGTTAATGCGTGGATATGGATTTCCATTTGCCTCATAAGCTACATCAACCAGCTTAACCATTGCACCAAACTCGTCCTGAAATAAAAGTCTTGCTCCATTTCTTCCTTCCTGGTAAAAAAATGGAGTAGGTTGTGACCCTAGCACTTGCCTCCAATCCACTCTTAGGTGATTGAGAAGATCAGGATGAAACCGGACTAATTTTGCAGGGAGTTTAGGGTAGAGTTGAGATTCATTTAATAAAGCAGAAGCAATCTTTCCATCTGTTGAGATTACGCCTCCAGATTCAAGAATCGCGCTTATACGAGTAGATGAATCTATTATTGATTTCCTAAGATTTTCTATAAGAACACCTTCTTTTAATACAGGATCAGAAGTAACTACCTGTCCTACTTGCTTCAATGCTTTTCCTAGAGGAACCTCTCCAAAGATTTTTATCACAACGCCATTATCATTTTTTCTGATGGTATATCCTGATTCAATGTTTCCCATTTTTTAATTATATCAAAAGTAATCAAAGGAGAACATTTATTTTTGAAATGAGCTTAGTTGGAATAACCAGTTGGATCAATTTCTTTATATGCATCCTCACGGTCACCTATGGTGATAATGTTATACCTATCTTCTCCGCTATGTTCCAGAACAATTACCATATCTCCTGTTCTAAGGCTAAAAAGCTTCCTATCATTTTGGGCTGATAAGGCCTTGGGATCTTTCCAGCCCATTTCAAATCTGTAAAGCATCGTCCTAGCTTTAGAAACTAAATTGGGATCAGTTTTTTTCCCATGCATAAAACCTCTGATTACTTCATCAGAATAAGATACATGTTTTTCTTTTTCAGGTTTGGCTGGATTTGTTGGTAGTTCTGTTTCTGGGGTTCCTTGAAGTATTCTTAATCTTTTTTTCTTTGGCTTAGCAGTATCTGGATTCATCTCAGAAGTTCTTTCTGGAAATAAAATTACCTGAGGTTGATTGGACTGCAACACAATAGGGTGAGATTTCTCTCTCTCAGGAAAGGTAATTGATAAAATTTCAGGCACTAACACATCGTGTATGTGCGGGATTTTCTTCAAGACCTCAGGCGGGATTCCATAAACGCTCCCGTCATTTCCAATTTCAATAGTTAAATATGAACCGTTTGTAAACCTGGTTATAAATATTACTGTTTGTTTGTATAGTTGTGCGGCGGTTATTGACTCAATGGGACCGTGCCCAGGGTAGGTATAAGTTTTACTACCATTTTTCAATAGATTTATAAGTTTAAAGCGTGTATTTGTTAAATAATCCTTCATGCTTTGTTTTTTACGCTCAAACATCCCTTCCTGTTCTTTATTTGACACGGGAGTAGAGTACCAAGACTCAAGAAATGCTGATGCTTGGTTATCACGAGCTTTATCTTCCATTAAGAAACTTTCTAGATTTTTTGAAAGGTTACCTGTAGGATATGCTCCTTGCATGTAGTGTTCTGCACCTTTTTTTAAAGCGTGCCATGCTCTTTTGCCTCCTGGAACTTCACTAAAGACAGCCTGTTGATCTATGAGTTTAAGCGCAGATGAGGGAGAAATGCCTAATCGTGCCGGTAAATATATTGAAATCCCAGCAACAAATCTTTTAGATTTTCTAAAAAAAAGTGAGTTTAAATATTCAAGTTCATCAGCTGAATCCTCGAAGCCATTCTTGAGAAAAGATATGTAATAATCAAAAAAGTCTTGTGTTACTTCTGTAAGATTCTGAATATTTCTGGGGATTTTGCTTGCCTTTTCTGGTTGTGCCTGTGGCAAAGTTGCCAGAAGAATTAGGGTTGTTTCGGCAAAATCCTGTTCTTTAGTGGGTTTTTTAAGAAAAGGCTTGCGAAATACTTTACTTATAGCTGTTAAATTATCCATGCTTAAAGGAGGATGCATGGCCTCAATGTCTTCTATAGAGATTCCATTAACAGGAATTGTATGTACGTCTTGTTTTCCAAATTCATAGAGCTGATCTACATTCATAGACCCTGGGTAATACTGCTCACGGCGTACTGATTTCTGGTGAATTAGGGACGCATTTTTTAGAGCTGAATAATGGTCATAAAAAGCAGAAGGGTTAGCTCTAAAGTTTAACTCCGTTAAGCTTCCATGGTGTGTATGGTTTTCTTTATTCCATAGTGCTGCTGTATCTTGTGCTCTCCTAAGGCTTCGGCTTATTTGGTCTCCCAAAGCCGCTTCATTTCTATAAGCTCTATCTAGACGCCTTCTTATACCCCCTATTAAGCGGAGGAATAGTCTCGGAATTATTCATTCAAGGATTTTACTATATGATATAAATAAAGTCAAAAAACGAATCAAAAGTGGATAAAAAAGAGAGTAAACAGCAAAATAGCAATAAGAATTCTATACACACCAAAGGGAATAAAAGAGTAGAGTCTTACGTAAGAAAGCAAAAACTTTATGGCAAAAATAGCCACAATAAAGCTCACAAAAAATCCTACAAATAGACTAATCCATTCATTTGAGGTAAAGTGATAACTTGTTTTTACTAAGTCTAATCCCGTAGCCGCAAGAAGAGTAGGAATAGCTAGCAAAAAAGAAAACTCTACCGCTGTTTTTCTATCCATGCCTAGTGCCATCCCACCTACTATACTTGCAGCTGACCGGGAGACTCCTGGCACTATAGAAATTGACTGTACAATGCCTATAATCACCGCGTCTTTATATGAAATAGACTCAGTAGTCCTCTCGGTTATTTTTTTGTGTTTTAACGCCATCTCCACGAGAATTATTGCAACTCCTCCTAAGACAAGAGACCACAAAACTATTTGAGAATTTCCAAGGAGAAATGTCTTTATCACTTTGTATAAAGCAAGACCTATGACCCCAGTAGGAATGAATCCAACCACAACTTTTTTTAGAAGATCACGTTTCTTGATAAGATCCTTTCCATATAGCAAAAGTACTGCGAGAATTGCGCCGCTTTGAATAAAGATTTCAAAAGTTTTAACAAATTCAGTTTGAGGGATTTGAAGAAGTTTTGCAGTTAGAATAAGGTGCCCAGTGGAGGAGATTGGGAGAAATTCTGTAACCCCTTCAACTATACCTAGAATGAGCGCTGAGAAAAAATCCATGGTCAATTATATGAACAAAGCGGCAATAGTTGCAATCCCCGCGATGGTCATAAGTATTATAGTAATATAACCAATAATGCTAATAAAAAGTGGATTTTTCCACTGTCCCATGACTTTTTTATTTCCAGAGATAAGCACTATAAAAAGAAGAATTACCGGCGCTATCAATCCGTTTGCCACCGCAGAATAGATAAGCATTGGAATGGGTTGAATGCCAACTAAATTTAGGACAACTCCTATTATCATGGAGAAAATAATTACCCCATAGAAAGAGTACGCATCATTCAATTTTTTGTGTAATCCAAACTTCCACTGAAGAGCTTCAGAGATTGCATAGGCTGAAGATCCGGCGAGAATTGGAACTGCAAGCATTCCAGTTCCAATGATTCCTAGGGTGAATAATAAGTACGCCTGAGGTCCAGCAATAGGACGCAGGGCTTCTGCGGCTTGGGCAGAGGTCTGGATATTTGTAATTCCATGAGGAAAAAGTGTAGCTGCGCAGGCTGCAATAATAAAGAACATGACTAAGTTAGAAATAAACATTCCAGACCACACATCTGCCCGCATTCTCTTAAGCTGCCTGGAGTTGGTCCCTTCGCGCTGTGCTAGGGTTACTTTCCCGTGGAGAATTTCTTCCTCAACTTCCTGAGATGTTTGCCAGAAGAAAAGATAAGGAGAAATAGTAGTTCCTAAGATTGCACAGATCAGTATAACTTGTTCTTTTGAGAATATCAGGGTTGGAAGAAATGTGTGCGTTATTAATTGGGTAAAATCTAATTTCACTGAAAGAGCAGAGAACACATATGAAAGAAGAATAAGCGCCAGAAGCTTAAGATATTTAGCATACTTTTCATAGCTTGTGAATATTTGTAGCGCCACGCTTACAGCGGTAAACCCAATAAGCAAGATAAAAAACTCAACATTTGGTAATAAGAGTTTACTTGCAGATGCCATGGCGCCCAGATCCGCACCTATATTAAAAGTATTTGCTATTATAAGAAGAACTGTACAAACGTAAATAACCCACGGAGGAAAATGTTTTCTTATATTAGCTGCTAGCCCGCGTCCAGTAACTAGTCCTATGCGTGCACACATTTCCTGGACTATAGCCATAAGAGGAAAGGTGAAAAGAGAAAGCCATAAGAGCTGGAATCCGTACTGTGAGCCTGTTTGTGAATAGGTGGCAATTCCGGAAGGGTCATCATCAGCTGCGCCAGTGGTAAGCCCTGGTCCCAAGGACTGCCAATATTTTTTTGCACGTTTTACCTGCGGGTCAACAGTAACTGATGTGATCTTTTGAGAGCTTACAATTGTTTTATCTAGAATATATGCTGGAGCTTCAACAACGCGCTCTACATTCTTCTTATTAAAGATTTTATCCACTAACCTTACTATGAATGGACCACGGGTAATTTGTCAAGAGAAGAGGAGGGAATAAAGGAAGAGCTAACACCGTTAAGTCTTGTGACTCGCCCCAACATAGCGGTGCTCGTCTACAGAGACTCCCGGTATTTTCTCCAAAATAAAAAAACAATCAATAAGTATTTTGGAGAAAATAAATTCTGCTCCTAAGTATCAGAAAGAGGTGCTTCCCCGAAGGTTAAATGAGCTGGATTCAAGCGTACTCCTCAGAGTAAACTTAGAAAATCTTTATTCCTTTCGGATGCTCGATTCGGAAAAGTTGTAGAGGAAAACATACCGCTTTCCAAAACACTTAAGAGCATGTATAGTATATGAAAACTTTTCACGTTTTGCAAGATATACGACTGATACAAACTGTGATAAAATTTTCCTAATAAAGCTGAATTAGATAGGTTTTTTGATTATTCGCCATCGTAACTCAGTGGTAGAGTAGCTCTTTCGTAAAGAGCAAGTCGTGGGTTCAAGTCCCACCTCAGGCTCCAAAACTCATCCTATTTTTACATCCCATAGTCTTGACTTTTACCCCATTTTTTGCTATAATTTCCGTCTGTTTTGAACTTAAATAGAGAACTAGCTTTTCTGTGGACAGTTCAACACATGCACTTTAATAATCCGAGATTGGTTAATTTATAAAGGCACAGATTGTTAGCCCCGCATTGGAAGTTACATATTGGCTTTTGGTGCGGGGTTCAACAATACTATGCCCCATGGATATTCCTTTGGAATACCTCACCGTTGACAACTACCATGACCCTGGAGGAGGTACCGCCGTGGCTGCACATCTGCCCGGCCCGGTCGTCATCTCCAAGGAGAGTTACCGGGTCATCGTGACCCGAAAGAAATCTGGCAGAGTCGTCTTCCACGCTGGTCAGTCTATGAACATGAATGGGGTGAAAGTATACCCCTACCGTCCACCTCGGCCTCGACAGAGAATCGTTGCTGAGCTTGAGACTAACCCTGATGGATCCTATTTGGTTGACTCGCAAGGTCAACTTCGTGCAAGTGCTTGGAACTACGAGCACGAGTACAGGAAACGTCAGACGAAACTTACCGCACACAAATCACTTGAGAAGTCTTCACCCACAAGGCGATAACAACTCATCCAAAAACAACGGGGAGATAGTCATGGTTTTCATCCAGAATGTTACGGTTCACTGCACAGGCAAGGGTGGAGTCCTCGCAAGGACACCTCACGGCCAGAAAGTGATCGTACCGCACCGCACGTTCCGGCCGATTGCCCAGCTTCCAGACGGAGGCTTGGTTCTCAGCGCCAAAGTTGGAACGGTCGTCGAAGAGACGGCCTGCTTCCAGCACCCTTCGCCACGCGAAGTGCTTGTAGCCAGGATCAGGGAGTTTGATGGCATGCTCTACGCAGTCGCGTGGAACTTTGCTCACCATCACGACAACGCAGCCGATGCGGCTGCAGAACGGGCAGGTCTATCTAACTACGAGCCTGTAGGAACCCGTGTTTTCAACCGGGTTAAGAGGGCATCATAAGGAGGGGACAGTGCGAGAGTCTATTTATCTTGGGGATGACAAACTCCTCACGATCGAGACGCCACTTGAGGCTCCACAGCCTCCACTTG
>CAZITH010000064.1:0-6822 GCA_964542125.1 uncultured Gammaproteobacteria bacterium
GCTGGTACCCCAACGGCTTGTAATGATAAAGACGGACTTGTTTCCTATGCAGATGCAGTTAAAGAACCAAATCCTTATGATAAAGGAAAGTACTATGATGTAGATAAATGCCTTGATTCGGGAACGTTTGACTTCTCTCCAAAGGAGGGAATTTCTAATCTTTGCAATAAATACCCGTGGGTTCAAGACGCAAGCGGCACAACCCCTACGCCACCTCCAGGAAAAAGCTGTCCCGATCCAAACCATCCGTACTGGGACGGAACTAAGTGTACTTATAGACCCGACGCCTGCAATAATGTAGGTCCTGGCGGTCATCAAAATACATGCCAGCCCAACGCGTGTGGCGCAGGACTTAATCCAGACACCCGTGCAGGGCAAGACGAAGCGAACACTGCTTGCAAAGAATACTATAATAACGACCCCCAGCAACAGATCTGCTGTATGAAAAATAGTGCCCCAGCTGCCCCTGGAGCACCAGGAGGCTCCAATCCTGGAGGAGGCACACCACCTGCAGGATCCGGAACAGAAACAGAATATGGACACTGTTATCATGGAGACAGTGACTGTGCACCTCAATACAAATGCAATAACCCAAGCGGCGGCGCCAGTGCTTATTGCATTTACAGAAACCCCTCAGATCCTACTGCATACTGCTCTACTTCCAGTAATACCCATTATTGCTCTGGCTCTCTAACTGGGTGTAATCAAACAGGATTATTGCAAGGGGACAACTATTCTTGTCAGAGAGCAGGCTTGGGAAGTTATTGTTGTAACGGTTCTGGAGGATCTGCTCCAGCAGGCCCCGTTCCTACAGCAGTTTCTGGATGTCCCGGCGGACCCGGAACCAGTTATCCAAATTCCACTTGCCAAACCTCCTCAACCTGCCCTGCTGGAACTCATCCAGGCAGCGCAAATAACAACGCAGCATGCGGAAGTGGAATGTATTGCTGTATTGATAATAATTATAGTGGCTCTACTGCCTCAACATTTCAAGCAAGCATCCAAACCAACACTTGCACCACTAATGCACAGTGTGCAAAATCAAACTTAGGAAACGCCTGTGTGTTCACAAACAATCCAAATATAGGGGTTTGTAGATAACTATGGAAAAAGAAGAACATATTAAGAAATCAAATAAAAACTTTCCACTTATTATTGCTGTGGTAGTTTTTATCTTGGCGCTTATTCTAGGAATTTTTCTGTTCTCAAGCTTTAAATCTACAAAGATTATTACAACCACTACGCCTACTCCATTTCCTGATCAGGAAACTCCTACAATGATGCTCTCTTTCTTGCCTAACACCCTTACCGTTTCTCAGGATAATAAAATTAATGCAAGTCTGCTCCTAGATACGTTAGGAAACCCCGTAGAGAGCGTTAAAATTGTTGTTTCATTTGACCCAAATCAGATAGAAAATCCGTACCTTTCCCCATCTAAAGACTCTAACTCTCTTCTTTCGTCTGTCCTTAATCAAGTACCGGGAAAATCCCTACAGGATGCTAAAAATGGAACCCTGTCTCAAGAATATGTAATACCCAAAAATACTGCTGCACCTAAAGGGAAAGGAATTATTGCAGTTTTTTCGGGATATTTAAAGCCAGGCGTAAGTGAATCTATTGTTAAGATTAGCACCACATCTTCCGCAACATCTTCTAAAATTTCAAGAGTAGTTTTAGGAAAAGTTAATCTTGAAATTCACAGATAATTCTTACAAATTCCCCTTATAACATAGTTGTTTTTAGATTTTCCAGCTGGTATAGTGATTTTGTGAATACTCTCAAAAAAACAGATCCGGAGATTTTTAAACTCACAAAACTAGAAGAAAAACGCCAGAAAGAAGTTTTAGAGATGATACCTTCTGAGAACTATACCTCCTCAGCAGTTTTAGAAGCATTAGGAACCGTATTAAATAATAAGTACTCTGAAGGATACCCCAAAAAAAGATATTATCAGGGGAATAAAGTTGCAGATGAGGTGGAAACGGTTGCCATAACACGAGCTAAAAAACTCTTTGGTGTTCCTTATGTTAACGTGCAGGCACTTTCTGGATCTGTCATGAATTTGGCAGTCTATTTTGCAACATTAGAACCCATGAAAGGAAAAATCATGGGGCTTTCTTTAGCGTTTGGAGGACATTTAACTCATGGTCAGCCTCAGTCTGCATCAGGAAAATTTTTTAAGTCAGTTTTATATGAATTAGGAAAAGACGGAATGCTTGATTATGCGGCTATTGAAAAACAAGCAATTTTTGAAAAGCCAGATATTATAGTCTGCGGTTTTACAGCTTATCCCAGAACTATAGATTTTAAGAAATTTGGTGCAATTGCAGACAAAGTAGGCGCATATCTTTTAGCAGATATTTCCCACATTGCAGGACTAGTTGTAGGAGGCGCACATCCTTCCCCGGTTTCTTATGCAGACATAGTTACCACCACAACCCATAAAACTCTCAGGGGTCCTAGAGGAGCTCTTGTCATGGTCACAGAAAAAGGACTTAAAAAAGATCCAGAACTGGGTGAAAAAATAGACAAGGCAATTATTCCGGGACTTCAGGGAGGACCACATGACAATCAGACTGCGGCTATTGCAGTATCTTTACTTGAAGCTGCAAAGCCTAGCTTTAAAAAATATGCCGCACAAATTGTGAAGAATTCTCAGGCACTTGCTGCAGAGCTTCTCAAATATGATTTTGATTTAGTATCAGGAGGATCTGACAACCATCTTATATTAATTGACTTACGGAATAAAAATACAAGCGGAAATGTTGCAGCTTTAGCCTTAGAGCAAGCAGGTATTATTTTAAACAAAAACGGAGTTCCGTTTGACACAAATCCACCTTTCTACCCTTCAGGAATTAGACTGGGAACTCCCGCTATAACAACGCGTGGATTAAAAGAAGCAGACATGAAAAAGGTTGCTAAATGGATAAACGCTGCAGTTGAAGAAGTAAAAGGAAATCAGGTACCAGAGGAAAAAGAAAAAAGATCAGAATGGTGGAAAAAACAAAGACAGGAAATTCTAAAAAATAAAAAACTATTGAAAATTGGAAAAGAAGTAAAAACTTTTGCCTCTAAGTTTCCTCTCCCCTAAACGCTACTTAGTTGCAACTATAGTCATCCACTCAGAAGTTTCAGGGTCAAATGGTTTTACCAGAGAAATTTGTCCATAAGCTCCTTTATATTCACCTTTATTTCCTGTTACTATTATGTCTTTAAACCCAGCTTTTTTCAAAAGAGGTACAACGTCATTATTTTTTACATATTTTATTTCAATTGAGTTAATTCCTTTATATACCCACCTGCCTGTATCTAAAGTGAAATGAACCACATTATGAATGAGCGTTTTGTCATCTTTAACATCAAAAAACTCTACATACAGCTCTTCCAGTCCTTTTTGACTTGTGGACTTATCAATCTTAAAGTATAAAAATCTTCTTCTGTGTTCTATCACCCTTTCTAGGTTCAAAAGCTGAAAAACAACCACACCGTCTTTTCTCACAATGGAATAAAGCTGATTCACCAAAGTATCTGTTCCTACTGGAAAATACGGAAGTGCTCCGCCCATGCATATCACTGCATCAAATGAAGAGGCAGGAAATAACTTAGATAGATTAGAATAATCCGTCTGCTTAAACGAAACCTTATTTCTCATATTTGGATTCAATTTAGCTTTCTTACTGTTTGCAAACTCCACCATCAACGGATTATTATCCACCCCAACCACCTCTTCTATCCCTTCCTGAATAAGTCGTATACTATACTCCCCTGTACCAATTCCTAAATCCAATATTTTTTTCGCAGAATGTTTAGTAAAGATTCTAAAAAGAGTTGGAAATTCAAAGTCAAAGCGTTTCTCCCAATCTACCATTTGGTCATAATTCTCCATGACAAATGAAGCATATTGACCCTCTTCTAATTTAGGAATTTCATTTTTTAAAATATGTCCAAAAACATCACTTCTTGTTATTGTCCCTAAAAATTCATCATCTTTCCCAACCACAGGAAGTCTGGTGAAGTTATATCTATACATTAAGCGCTGAGCTTCAAGAAGACTTTCTTCGGAGGATACTTTTACTACATCTTTTATCATGATCTTAGAAACCGGAGACTCCATAATCCGTGAAATATGCTCAGGGCTTTTAGGCTCTTCGCCTTCAATACTGTAGAGTTGGGAAAATAAATCTTCTTCTGTAACAAAACCTATAAGTTTTTTATCTTTAACCACTGGAAAACCGGGGATATTGGTAGTGTATATAAGTCTTGCAAGGTTTTTAACCTGTAGACTTTCTTCTACAACGGGCACGGAGGACTGCATGACATCCTTAACTTTCATACGTACTTGTGGATTTTAACACATTTTCAGAGAGAATCCTATACAGTTTTAGAGCTTTCGTCTTCTCGGGGATTCATTTTTCTCTCTAAATCTGCGTAAACCTGATCTCTTATCCTCCACCACTTTCTTCTTCCCAAAACCATACGAAAGAATTCTTCCTGCTTTCCGTTTATTATTTGTGGAACGCCGTGACCGTCTGGATCTTTGTCAAATTCATAACCTAAAGTATCTCTGAAAAAATTAAAGATATCTTGCCACCCGTTTTTTCGAGAAACTAAACCTGAAATATGAGTAAATGACCCTGGATGACTTTCATCCTTTCCTAGAACTAAATCATTACGTGCAAGAGACATAACTGTTGCAACATGAAGTCTTCTGTATTCAGGATTTGTGATCATTACAAAACCATACGCTGCTTTATCTCTACCCTCATCAATCTCCTTTCTTACAGCAATTGGAGCATAGGGGTCATCACTCATCCAGCTTTGTCCTCCTACCAATTTCCCATTAATGGTACAAACGTGAGTATATTGAGTTACTTCAAGAAATGTAGGGTTTTTAGGATCAGTAGTTGGAATTGTCTCACCATCTTCAATTTGGTGAGGTGGAGTTTTCACTTCTACTTTCACCTTTCCTTCTGGAGGGAAATAAAACTCCTCCAGTTTCTTATTAAATTTTCCAATCTCTCTTACGTTATTCCAATTCTTAGGGATATAAGGATCAATTCGATCCTCTCCAATATGGTCTCTCACTCCTTGATCCCGAAACCAAAGCGCAATCTTTGGTACATCTGATATCTGGATGGGTCTTAATTCCCATCTTTGCTCTAATTTTCTTTCTATTATGGGATATTGTATTTCAGAGGAAGTAATTTCTTGTTCAGGTTTATCTGATTCAGGTACATTCCAAGCAGGAGAATCAGATTGTGTAGTATTGGTGTTTGGACTTCTCCTTGGCCATAGTTTAGAAAGAAGTCGTGAATGTTTTTGATCAGCAGCAGACCTTCCTGAATTAGGATTTTGTATGAGATGTCTAGCGTATTCAGCGTTTGCCATACAGAAAAAGCCCTTTTTTGAGGGTTTATGGGCAATTATAGTACAAATATAGGCTGAATGCAAAGAAATTTTGTTTTCTACTGTATTTTTGATTCATGTGGAATTAGTATGCCTAATTTGAGGGTAAAATGCAGTAATAGATATTACAAAGTAATCAGACAATATTGCATGTATACTCTGTGTATAGTAACATATGGCTTCTATGAATATAAAAGAAGCATGGACATATAGAAATTTAAGGGCAGATCTTAACAGGAAAAAATGGGTAGATCTAGAATATAAGCTAAATTTTAGAAACAGCCCTGAGCTAAGAAACATTCCTGACGAGGATTTTCCTAAAACCGTTCTCATAGTCCCTGATGGTCAGAGAAGATTTGGAGAAGATGCAAGACTTTCCACTGCTGAAGCGTATCAAATGGGAGCAGATAATTTATTTTTACAGCTAAAAGCCCTTTCTTCTCATGACGTTCCAATTCAAACAGCAATTGCCTGGGGATTTTCTGCGGATAATTGGGATAGGCCACCTCGGCAAATTGACGGACTCATGACTCTTATGAGAAAAACAATCCCTGATATTGCAGAACATTTAGACACAGTTGGAGGAAGATTTATTCATCTTGGAAGACGGGAAGTACGCCCTGAAAAAGCAGCGTTATACAAAGACTACTCTTACCTTTTAGAAGACATGCATAAATTGGAAGAAAAAACTCAGAAAAATCCTGGAAAGGTTGTAGCAGTGGCTGTAGATTTTGGGGGATTAGATCAGGATGTGAGAAGTCACCAAGATGCGGTAAACACGGGAAGGGTTTTGCAGCCAGGGCAAATTTTTCAGGTTACCCCACAAGATGTTTGGGAAATGAGAGACAGCGGAGGACTTATTAGAACCGCAGATCTAGGAATTAGAACAGGGGAAAAAATTCTTGCTGGGAAAAAGGGGGTTGGGATGTTTCATTCATCTGACATAGGATGGCCAAACGGAAAAGAAACCCTCTGGGTAACATATGAAAAACGCTTCCCTCAATTAACACTACAGGACACTGCGTATGCTATCCAGCAGTATGCAGCAACTGAAAAAAGGCAAGGGAAATAGGCTCCACTTGCAATTTTAAAACCTCTGTGATCATAATATGGTAATGCTAAATCTTCCAAGAAATACGCTTATTCTTATTGCAGTTCTTATAACTATTGCAGTATTTTTACTAGCAGTTGCAATCTCTATGACCGGTAGTAAACGCGCTGTAACTGTTACCAACACCAGTGTCACTCCTACTCCGGCTGTAGAAAAAACTGCTTCTGTAAGTTTCTCTCCAGAAAGTCTTGATCTCAGCGCTGCCGGAACTTCATCTGCGGTTATTAACATCATGGCTTCCTCTGGAAAAACTCCGGTAACTGGTGTGCAGGTAGAAATAAAATATGACCCTACGGTTATATCTA
>CAZITH010000065.1:0-6797 GCA_964542125.1 uncultured Gammaproteobacteria bacterium
TGCAAGACATAGTGTTAGCTGGTAGAATAAAGCATACTGATCAGGATACGGCGGGAATTGCAGTCATAAAATCTGGAGACAGGCAGGTACATATAACATTTGATAGACCATATGTTACTGCCCCAATCATAAATATTACTTCCCAAGGTCAGAAAGCTGAAGGATACGTAAAGGACGTTACTGAAAACGGATTTACAGTTTCAGTAGATGCAAGCACCTCAGCAGACCTTAGGTTCTCTTGGAGCGCAGTACTTATTCAAAACCCACGTGTTTCTGAATCAACATCAAGTGCGGTTATGACGCCAACGCCTACACCATAAGATGAAAATAAGATTTAGAATTGGAAGAACACATTTTACTGTTGCACCGCGAGCCATATTCCTGTTGTGGATTCTTATTGGAATAGGGGCGTATTTTTTAATACGAGCTGTTCTTTCTCACAACAACTTCACGGTGCTTCTGGCTCCGCCCGCAGAAAAAACTTCAGTGTCTAAGATTAACACCGAATCTCCAAAGCCGGTAGATGAGTCACAGGCTCAAAAATTAAAGGAACAATATAGGAATAAATTTGTACTCATTTTCTTCTATGACGGCTATTCTTCACAGGCATCAGCTCTTGCTCAGATCCAAGTATTAAAGGCAACGCTTAATATAGTAGAACCATTTAAGAGCTATTCTGATATGGTTGCTACAAAGGTTTTTACCACGGATTCTCAGAAGTGCAGAGTTAAGGAAACGGGTAATGTGAAGCTTCTTATTTGCGATAAAAAACTTATAGAGTCATTTAAGCTTTTAGGAATTGATCACTTTAAGCTTGTGATTTTGTCTCCTCTAGAATTTTCCTCTACAGCTATAACTGCAAGAGGCAGTAATTCCTGGATTACTCTTTCAACCTTTAACAAGGGCATGTCTCAGGAAAGTTATAATAGATTTTTAGGTCTTCAATTTGCACAGAATTTGGGAGTGTCTTTGGGGCTTTCCCAAGAAGGAACAGTGTCTAATAAAGACATGAAATCCTTAGAGCAGGACCCTAACTGCGCAGACAATGAGCAGCGTGCTAAAACATGGTGGGGGCCGTATACTAAAGTCTTTAAAGAAGTGGGCTATTTTAAGGGCTGTAATGGGGATAATTCATTAATTTATCCAGAACAGGACACGCTTATGTCTCAGACTCCTAAAAAAGAAAATTATGGGCATGTTTCCGAAGATTACCTCAAACAAGTTCTGACTTGTTTTTATGGAAATGGAGAAAAGGTGAAAGATATAAAGGTTGCAACATACTCCGCAACGCTTTCATCATGCAGCCTTTTTAAAGATAAGTATCCGTTGTTTTGGCAGCAGTAATTCTTTAAAATTAAGTTGTGTTTATAAAATTAAGACATTTTTTTCTACAAGAAAAAACTATTGTAGGCCTTTTATATGTAGCCTTATTCTTGTTTTGCCTATATCCATATGGTGACTATGATTGGGGCTGGCATTTTAAATACGGGGAATATTTCATAAAAACAGGGCATATTATGCGCTCCGATGTGTGGTCTTGGAGCATGCCAGGATACCAGTGGATAAATCACGAGTGGCTTTTTGATGTATTAGTTTATGTTTTGACATCTTCTGTAGGGTTTACTGGACTTTCTATTGCCGGCGCGCTTATAGTAACTTTTGCGTTTTATCTTTCCCTAAAAGATTTGAAACTTCATTATGTGTGGAAGGGGATACTTGCATTTTTTTATGCGTATCTTTTGGAAATTATTGTTTTTCAAGGTTTGCGGTCTCAGTCCGTAGGAATTCTTATGCTTGCAGTCTTAGGGTATCTCTTAAGACTTTCTCAAAAACAAAAAATAGTTTTTATCCTTTTGCCATTATTTTTTCTTATTTTTGCAAACCTTCACGGATATTCAGTTTTTGGGATACTTATTTTTGGGATTGCAGTTTTTCAGTCTTTTATGCATTCTTTTGAGAAAGAGGGCAGGAGAATTGCTTTTACACTTCAAAATCAGTTTCTTTACACGCTTGCAAGCTTTACTGTGTCTGTGGTATTTACCTTGATAAACCCATTTGGGATAGGCATATATAAAGAAGTCTTTCATCACTTTAATAATGAACTTCTGAGTTTAGTTTTAGAATGGACGCCGGTTCCTTACTGGACACTAATAAATTTTGTAATCATTTTGTATTCCGGTGTCCTTACGTTTTTTATTGCAAGAAAAAGCTGGGGGAAACGCTTTTATGAGATAGATTATTACCAAATAGGCATTTTCCTTTTGCTTTTCTATCTTTCATACACCGCCAGAAGATACGTGCCGGTTTTTGTTGTCTCAACGCTGCCTTTCTACGCCTCCTACCTTTCCCAACTGCGCATAAAGCTGGATTCCTATAAATCTACTATACTTATTGCAAGTGTTGCATGTGTCATTGCAATAGAAATTGGGGTGGTAAATAGGGTTTTGACAAAGAGCCTGTTTCATTACGGATATAAAGAATACTGTATATATGGAAGTACCTGCTCAGAAGAATTGGTTCAGTACTTATACGCGCATCCTCCTCAAGGAAGAGGCTTAAATTTTTATGACTGGGGAGGGTATTTAATAGGAAGAGGAGTAAACATGAAAGTGTTTGTAGACGGGAGGATGCATTTATGGGAAACTCCAAAAGGATATAAGCCAATGCTGGACTATGCAGCAATTTATTATGGAGGCAGAGCAGAGGTTTTTGCAGAATATAATTTTAACTGGGTATTAGTGCCAGCAAATAGTAACATGGCAGAAGTTTTGCGCCGGGGACTTGCTGGACCATATAAGAAAATGTATGAAGACAGTAAAGCAGTATATTATGTAAAAACAAAATGAGAAAAGAAACATTTTTCATCATAATTATCTCTCTTGCAGCTTTATTTTTTGCAAACAGTCCTATTATTTATGGGTATGTGTTTCAAAAACCGGAGCTTCATTATTTAGGGAGAAAAGCAATTAACACAAATGATACGTACACGTATATTGCGTTTATTGAGCAGGCACGGCAGGGTAGATTACTTTTGGAAAATTTGTACACATCAGACCCTCAAACACCTACTCTTATACGCCCGCTTTTTGTGGTATTAGGATTTATTGCGCAATTTACCGGCTTTTCCTCAGTCCAAGCGTATATGTTTGCAAAGTTAGTTCTTGGAATTGTTTTTTGTTTTGTTTTGTACCACTTTTTAAAACGTTTCTTTCATGGATCATATGAGCGCGTGGCGGCTTTTTCAATTGTATTATTCTCAACTGGTTTAGGATATATATTCCGCTTTGCATTTCCTTTGTCATCAGACTTATGGATTCCGGAATCAAACACCTTTTTGTCCTTAGGGGAGGCTCCGCATTTTATATTATCCCAAACACTCATGCTTTTACTATTCATGTTTCTGATTGATGGAGTAGAAAAACGTAAATATGGTAATTTTTTTCTTGCTTCTTTTTGTGCACTTATTCTTTCCTTAGAGCATCCCTTTAATATAGTTACCACATTTGTTGTTACCATCTTTTTGCTTTGCTATTTTTTGTATAAAAAGGTTTTAAGCAAAAACTTACTTACGGGAATGGGGATAGTATTGGGAGCACAAATTGTAGGAGTTTTGTATCAAGCTTATCAAACCCACTATAATTCAGTCTTAAGCAGTTGGCAGCAAAACAATCAGCTTCCCTCCCCATCTCCAATCAATTTTATTGTGGGGTTTGGGTTGCTTTTACCATTCATGTTTGTGGGGTTAGAAAGATACTTAAGGCAGCAGAATGCATATAGGCTGCTTCTCATTTTTTGGGCAGCTTCTTCCTTTGTGCTTTTATATAGCCCGTTATCTTTTCAAAGAAGAATATCTGAGGGGATACATATTCCCATTGCGATTATGGCAGCGGAAGGAATTTTACTGTGTGCAGCGTATATCTCCTCACTAGTTCTAGATAGGTTAAAAAATAAACTATTTAACGCGTGCGTTTTTGGGGTTATCATTTTTATGTCATTGGGCTCATTTGTAATTGCGTTTTTTGATTTGCATACAGTTTCTTCTGACATACCTTCTTCTTATGCCTATTCACTTGCCCAAACAGAGTATGCTGCTATGCTTGCCTTGCGTTCTCATACAACATTTGAGGATGCTATTTTAGCTAATTCCTATTATGGAAATATTCTCCCGGGAATTACGGGGAGAAGAGTATTTGCGGGACATGCAGTGCAGACACCAAATTTTGAGCAAAAAATAAACCAAATAAACGCGTTTTTAGGCGAGACTGATAATAGAAAGGCCTATGCGTTTTTAAAACAAAATAATATTACATTTATTTTTCTGGGGATAAATGATGGGTTTTTAACATATGGATTTAAGCCTGATGCAAAACCATATCTGGAAAAGGCATACCAGAAAGATGGAGTGACAATTTATCACGTCAGGTAGGCTTTAAAGGGGAGTAGGAAATAGAGGAGAGAATCTAGTGATTATAAAGTAAAATTAGTAATTAAAAAGCAGGAACTAGTACCTAGAAAAACAACTATTCTCTAGTTCCTATTCCCTAGTCCCTTCCCCTAGTATTTGGGTTTCACCATTATTATTTTCTGGTTGCTTTGTATGGCGTTATAAAGCGCGTTAATACGGGTATCTTGAGGAAGGAGTAGGCGTGCTTGATTTACTGCCTGCAGCGCGCCCTTTTGGTCATTTAATTGAAGCTGTGCAAGCGCTAGGTAAAACCACATCATGCCAGAAAGCGGCATTCTTTGAGAAGTTTTTACAATAAATTCCTGGGCTCTTCCAGGCGAATCGTAGTTTACTAAAAGCTCTGCAAGGTTTTCATATGGAAGGTAAAATGAGGTATTGTTTGCTGATTTTAGAAAATATTCTTCAGCCTGTTTAAAGTACTTACTGTTTTCTGTAGAGCCTTTGTGTCTATAAATGACACCCAAATTATTCCAATTTAACCACCACCATGGGCCCAGTTCTGTGGATTTTCTTGCATGAGTCTCTGCTTCTGTGTAACGCTCCTGGTTTATAAGTTCAAATGCAAGATTATTTTCTAGAGGAAAAGAATCTTTGGAAAATTGTATGTCATGCGTGTCTAACGTAATTCCATCCCGCCACTCTGTAGCTCTTATTATGCTTTTCCCAAGCATTAAAAAACTCACCGCAATACAAATCCAGATAAACACATTTTTCTTTTCAATTTTATATTCCAGAGCTACAATACTTAGCATTCCCAGCGCGCCTACTGCAGGAAAGTAGAACCATCTGTCAGCAGTGGTTACGTCAAGCGGGAAAATATTCATGTGCGCAGCCATACCTATAAAAAACCATACAAAGAAAAAGATAAAAAGAGAAGTATTTTTAGATTTTTGAGAACTTAGGCGTCTAAGTGCCCATCCAATTCCAGCAAATAAAAGACCTGAAATTAAAAGCGGGAGATAAAACGTCTCAAATGTTAATTTTTTAACAACCCAGTGCTGGGCAACGGCAAAATCATAAGGGAAGAAGAAATTTCTTATGTAGTAATAAAACATTGCAGGAACGTTTAATATGCGCTCCATAAGCGTGAGGCGCATGATGGGGTATGGTTTGTCATGAGAGGCTGGAATAAATCCTACTGCATAGGAGCGTAAAAGAGAGTAGCCTAAAATCATAGGGATAATGCCTGCAAGAAGTTTGGTCAGCTCTTTTTTGTCTTTTTCTATAATGACTCTATAGAAAATGGCCATGATGATAAAAAGAACACCTGTTTCTTTGGAGAGAATTGAAAGAAGAAAAAGTACTGTTACGGCACAAATAGTTTTTTTAGAAAGGTAGGTTTGAAGAGAGAGTAGAAGCCCAGACATTCCAAAGACAAAAAACAGCGGTTCTTGAAGGGCAGAGACATACAGAACTGATTCTGCATTCAACGGATGAACGCTAAATAGCACAGCTGCAATAAATGAAAGGGTATTTTTAAAAAACTTCCTAAAAAGAAGGAAAACAAGGATAGAATTTATGGCGTGCAGGAGAATCTGGTACAGGTGGTATGAGTAGGGATTTTCCCGAGAGATCTTATACAAAATGGCAAAGGAACTAGTCATGAGTGGTTTATAATAGACGCCTTCCCCCTTAGAGCTTCCAGTTACTCCAAATGAGCTTCCCAGAAAAATTTGTGGGATATTGCCTGAAACAACCAGCGGGTTTTTAATTACCTGAGAAGGGTCATCTAGCACAAAAGCGTTAGGAAGTGAAGCAAAGAAGGTAAAAAAAACTACAATTCCTATAAAAAGAGGAGCAGCCCAAAAATTCTTTGAAAAATAGTCTTCAATTTTAGTAAACATACATAAACTGTACCAAACACCACTTGCTTCATCAATACGTCAGAAATCGCGATATAGACGGATAGGCTAAAAACAGCCTTAAACTAAAGGATAACTTATAATATGAGTTCAAAAATAGCACTATATCAAAATAAAAACTAATGTAACACATACTGGTTTAGCCACGATTTTCTACTTGAGAATTCTTACATGTTTTCCCGCAATATAATTCAAGAACTATATATAGGTTGGTTTCGGGAAGGGTATTGACATTGTGAAAAATTATCCTTAATAATTAAGTATGGTGTTATCTGTCCGCAGAATTTCTATTGTTCTTCTTTTAGCTATTCTTGTTCTCATTGTTTCGCCATATCTTCCAGCAAATACGGCGCATGCTGCTCCTTTAACAGAAGCATCTATTAGATTAGACAGGATGGCTGCTTCAGTTGCTGCTAACACCACAAACGCAAAGATACTTATAGTAGTAAAGCCTGCATCTACCGCTACAG
>CAZITH010000066.1:0-6765 GCA_964542125.1 uncultured Gammaproteobacteria bacterium
GAATCCACATTTCATCTTGAAATAGTAACCCCTGACGGAATAATTTTTTCTGAAGAAGTTTCTGAAGTAAAAATACCAACTGACCAGGGCCAAATTACTATTCTTCCCCACCACATTTCTCTTTTTGCAAGACTAACTGAGGGAGAATTACATGCCGTAAAAGGCGGAAAAGAAACCGTAATTGCAGTTTTAGGAGGAGTGGTGCAGGTAGAAAAAACGTTTACGAATGTAATTTCAGATTATGCAATTCATGCTGACAGCATACAGATAGCTCGTGCTGAAGATGCAAAGAAGCGGGCTGAGGAGATTATGAAAAACCAGCAAAACACAGCAGAGTTTACTCAAGCAGATAGAGACCTCAAAAAATCTATTCTGGAGCTAAAGGTAGCTCAAAAGATAAAACATAGACAAAGTAGTAAAATATAATTATGCAGCGAAACTCCCGTTTAACGAGGACCTCTGAGCAGAAAAGCAAAAAGCAAATTGTTACTTTTGGAATTGCGACACTCGTATTCATTATAGTTTTGTTTAAATTTGGGCCTTCTCTTATGTCAGGAATCTCCTCTCTTCCGTTTTTTAAAAAACAAGCCGCTAGTGAAGTAGTTGTTGACAAAAATACTCTTGAAGCTCCTTTTATTAATTCTATTCCAGAGGCAACAGACAGCGCGACTATTATAGTATCTGGAACATCTGCTTACTCTGATGCTGAGATTAATTTATATCTAAATGGTGATCTATATGATACCTCTCCGCTCTCAAGTGATCAAAAGTTCTCATTTGAACATGTTAGACTAAGACAAGGAGCAAATACAATAAAAGCTCAGGTTAAAAAAGGAGAGGTGGAAAGTGATTTTACAAGAGAATATACAGTGTCATATAGCCAAGGAGATGCAAAGTTAGACGTCAGTTCACCATCTGACGGTCAAGAATTCACACGAGGAGACCAGAATATATCAGTCTCAGGCACTACAGATCCTGATAGCGATATTACTGTTAATGGATTTAAAGCAATTGTAGACTCATCTGGAAGTTTTTCTTATTACCTAAAACTTAATGAAGGAGACAACACAATTACTATTGATGCTACAAACCAGGCAGGCAAGAAAACGGAGAAGACACTGAAAGTTAAGTATAAGCCCTAACTGGCTTGCGTTCCTAAAGCCCTAACGGGTTTGCGTTCCTAAAGTCCTAGCTTGCGCTCTAAGAAGCTAAAGCCCTAAACGGCTTGCGTTCCTAAAGCCCTGTTTGCGTTCCTAAAGTCCTAGCTTGCGCTCTAAGAAGCTAAAGCCCAAGCGGACAATATTTTGAAATTAACCCTCAGCGGCTTTACTACCTCTCCTCTTATTCACAGAGTTATTTGTACCAAATTTTTCAGCAGTTGAATTCCCAATCAAAATAATTAACCAAATTGTGATAGGTGCATAGAACAGAAAATTTTCAAATAAGGATCCCACTAAGACCGCCGTTAAAGATACTGTAATAAAAACTGTAGATTTTCTTTTGCTCCACAGAGTTTTAAGTAGATCTCTGAGAATAAGAATAAATACTCCGATTCCTGCTATGCCTGATGTAGCAAGTATATATAAGTAGCTATTTGGCACCCCTGCAGCCGCATGAGAAGAAACTGCATCTTTGGGGGCAATATAACCATATTCTTGACTTGCATACCTAAGGGCATTAAATCCTACTCCAAATATTGGATTTTTCAAGAAAATCTCCCAGGCTTTTTTGAATTCACTTGTTCTAGCAATTATAGATGACGTTCTAAAAAGATTTACCCCTTCCCCGCCAAAGTTTTTAGGAAGTATAGCTAACGAAATTACAAATAAAACTATAAACGTAAAAGCAAGAAGTTTTTTCTTAAGTAAAACTAATAGAATAAACATTGAAACAAAAAAGGCTATAAAAGAGGCTCTAGAATATGTTAAGAATAACGGAGGAATTATGTATAAAAATCCAAGGATTTGAATAATTTTTAATACTGTATTATTTCTTTTGAATGACTCAGTAAAAAAAGATAAATATAGAAAAAATGTAAGAACTATAAACATACCTGCAAAATTTGGGTCTAGGAAAGTAGAAAAAAGTCTATACAAATGCTCGTCCCATCCCAAATAAAACAAGTTTCTTAGATTTGAGTAATAAAAATATTGAATGTACCCAAAGAGAATAAACAACAACCCAGATATTAATGCTGCTTTTCTAAGGACAAAAAAACTCTTTTGAGATAATTGATAAAGTGGAATAAAAAGTAAAAGATATAAAATTAACCTGACTAAATATGATAAAGACACTAAAAATTCAGTGTTATTTTTAACATGGAATACAATACCAATACACCCAATTATTAAGAAAGAAATAACAAGTAAAAATTTTTTATAATTTTTTTTAAGAAATAAAAATATTCCTCTGCCATTTAGTAAGATTATTATGCAGGTAATTAAATCGTATAGATAGACACTAGCAGACGGAAGAAATTCAATTTTTGTTAAGACCCCTAGAGATAGGCTTAAAATAAGAAAGCTATATAAAATTACCATGTGTTCTCTCCTGTGTAATAAAGCTTTACAAAGGTTTTACTATTTGAATATACCAATTTAGGATTTTTGAATCTAGCAGGAAGTTTTACATTCTGTACTAAAACATATGAGAACCTATCTCCCTTTTTTATATACGTGCTATCAACAAAAGGAAAATCAATATAAAATAGATTATGCAAGCCGTATAGCAAAACTTTTTTCTCTTTTACAATATTTTTAATTTTATTATTTTCATCATAAAAATCTCCGTAGGAAAAATTTAAATTTTTCATAAGAAAATCCTGCCTTGACTCAATTCCTATTTCAAATGGGAGAAATTTTATATTCGCCGCACCTCTGTACAGTATTGAAATAAAAAGTAAAATAATAATTATAACCACACATGTTTTATAAATAATTTTATCTTTAATAAATTTTAAAGGCAAAACAGCAACAATACTTAGTGCAGGCAAATATGGAATAAAAAATCTAGATTCTCCAGTTCTTGGTGTTATGCACCATATTAAAAGTGAGAGGCCTGAATATAAAAGTAGAAGTTGTTCTGTTTTGCTATATTTTTTAGAATAGACTAAAACAAAGGGTAAGAACATTACATATAACGGAGTTAGCGGATCAGGGGACCTAAAAAATAGAACAAAAACATCTTTTAACATTTGGGGGACTGAGAGATATCCTACGCCATAATTTGAATAACCTGAAAAAATTGGATAAATTGGATTATTGCTTTGAATAAGTGCATATAGAAACCATGGCAAGGGAATTGCTATAGAAATAAAAATAAAGAAAAAAGAATTATTAAGTTTTTTTTTGGTTTTTGAAAAATAAATAAGTGATAAGAATATAAGTATAGAAAACAGCGAAAGTACTTTAACGCATGTAGCAAACCCAAGAAAAACTGCAGACTTTATTAATGGTTCTTTTTTGTTTTTAGAAAAAAACAAAAACAAAAAGTATAATGACGCTGTTTCATAGAAAGCTCTTGTCAAATCTACATAAGAAGATGCAGATTCCCACCCAACAACTAAATTCGAATAAAAAACTGCAATTACTAATAAAGACTTTGTCCTGTCTAGAAAAATTCTAGATAATTTAAATAATGCAAAAAGAGTTAAAATTCCAAAGCAAAAATGGATTAGCTTAGCTCCTCTTTCATCCCAAAAAGCAAGGGAAACTATATAAAGCATTTCTGTAAGTTTTGGCTGAAGTGAGTAATAGAATAAATTCCCTTTTATGTAAAATATAGAGTGCTCTTGTAAAAAGATTTTGGGTATTGTTAAGTGATACCACAGTGCATCAAAGCCTATTTCTGGTCCTAAAACACCAATCAAATTTACTATTGCTTGAAAAATGATTGTAAAAATAATAAAAGTTTGGAACTTTGTAAGGGACTTTCTTCCTGTTTGCAGTTTTTTGAAAATACCATATGTTCTGTTGCGTACCAGAAGTATGAATGTCAGCAAAAAAATAATTAACGAAAAAACTAAAGATGAAACTGTTAGCAGGTTGATAATTCCGAGAAAAAAAATTATATATGAATAAGTACCTAAAAGTATTCCTGTAAGAAACATATTAGTTGGACAATCTATGGATTCCTTTTTCTAAAAGGTACGATATATATGAGATGAATATAAGAAGCGTATATATAATAAAAAGGGTCTTAAACGCTTTTTGTTTCATTGGATTTTTGAAGAAGATAGAGTTTGGATCTAACTAGAAAAGAATGATATGACATCATAAGGGAAAGAAGCAGCCCGGGCACTCCGTCTAAAAATCCTAACTTCAAAAAGTATATATTTAGAAATTTTAGCTTTGTATAAAGAATTATTGAAACAAACGAAGATTTTACTTGTCTCTTATAAAGTTCTTCTGCTCTTAAAGTAGTGTACAGATTAATTTCCGACAAGAATTCTGTAATGGTTTTATGCGGTTCATGAATTATAAAAAAGGAAAGTTTTTCAGTTTTACCCTCTATGTTCCATTCCTCGTGTACTTTTCCTTCCCACTCTCCCGAATTAACTTTTGCCAGTCTTAACAAATACTTATTACCAGTCTCGCCGTACTGAAGCAGTTTTCCAAATTGGATATCTTTTCTTTTAATAAAATAGCCATTAAAATTACTGTCCGTAGAAGTTTTAACTTTAATTTCATTAGCTAATTCTTCAGGGATTCTTTCGTCAGCATCTAAAAATAATACCCAACCATTTTTTACAAGAGAGAGAGCGTAATTTCTTTGATGTGAAAAATTATTATCTAGTTTTTTCTTTACAATTTTTGCGCCTTTTAGCTTAGCAAGACTTACCGTGTTGTCAGTAGAGTTATCATCAATTACAAATATTTGGTCACAAAAATGAAGTGATTCTATGCAATCTACGATGTTATTTTCTTCGTTTTTAGTAAGAATTATTCCAGTAATCATTTAAGTAACGAAACAGAGATGTCTTTGTTTTTTTCCCAAATTTCTATAGTTGTTTTTTCCTTAGACTTACTTACCGGTTGCCCTTTCCACCAAAGTATGTATTCGTAGGGCATTAAAAAAACCGGGAAGGAAGAAAGCTCTCCTTTTCCTTTTATATTGTACGCTCTTCCTGAGGCAAGTTCTATTACCTTATCTGACGCATTTGAATACTTAAAGTATGGAGTTCTGTCAAATGTTGAAGAATGAGTAAAAAAATCTGTATGTAATGTAGTGTAAACATTTATTACCACTACAATACCCAATAAAAAGTACATTATTAATCTCCAGAATTTAAAATAAATAAAATAATCCAAGAGTATTGCAATAAACAAAATAAAAAAAGGAGACACAAGTAATGTGTCTGCTTCTATGGGAACTCTGTGGGTAAAAAGACCTACAAGAGAAATTGTAAAAAATAACAGCAAAAGTGTGCTAGACGTATCTTTTCTGTTTTTAAGAAAGTATGTATACAGAAAAAAAACAACTGAAGCAATAAATATAATAACTGATATCCAAAAATTTTGAACAAATGCTAGCTGTTGATAGTAGGAAAAAAATTCAGGAATAGTGGATGGATTAGACCCTGAAGAGGAAAGAGACGGAATGAAAATTCCTAAAGGAAGTTTAATAATTCTGAAAATTACCCAGATAAAAAAGCCAACTGTTTGAGGAAAGTTATGATTCATATCATAAAGCAAAAAAGGAATCATGGGTACCAATAAAGAAAATACTGAAAGAAGAATTATATTAAATGATTTTAAATTAGTTGCCCATTTTCTATGCTTAACA
The DNA here is from genome assembly GCA_964542125.1 of uncultured Gammaproteobacteria bacterium. Lineage (GTDB taxonomy): Bacteria > Patescibacteriota > Microgenomatia > Levybacterales > GWA1-39-11 > JAGORM01. Next base: position 5,785 of record CAZITH010000066.1, read on the forward strand.
ATTCCGTACACTAAAATTATTGAAATACAAATAGCATAGACAAATGTAGTAATTTCATGGTTATATAAAACACCTAATAAAAAGGTGATAAGTGGAAAAATTTTTACATTACCTTTCACCCACAAGTATGTACTTAAAAATAATAGTATTACAAAAAAAGGAATGGGGCTTGTATGATAGGGAATTCTAGAATTCATAACAACTAATGGAGATGTTGCGAATAAAAGTGTAGCAACAGACGCTATATTTTTTGAGAACATTTTAAGCGTTGTCTTATAAAACAAAACTACCGTTGCAGACCCTAAAAATGCTATAAAATACGCTGGCCCTACAGGATTAAATCTACTCAACAACAAAAGCAGCGCAAGGGTGTATGTCCAGAGAGGTCCATGGTGAATCCATGGATGGGATGTAGGAGGTCCCACCAGGGGAACAATATGGGTTAAGATCATGTCTCGTGCTGAAAGGTAAAACCACCCCTGATCAGGGATAAATTGCATAAGAGAGCCCAGCTTGTAGAGTCTGAGAAAAAGACTTATTAAAAAAACCAGAATAACAAAAATGTTTTCTCTTATAACTTTCATAAAGGCTTTGCTTCTATGACCATTTGGTAGGTAAATAAGTTAGGGAAAAATTTTGACAAGAGTAGACTTACCTTAGGAAACCCTCCCCCAACGGAATCTATTTTATAGTCTTCAATAGTGTAACCAGCGTCAGTTATGAGTTTTTTGAATGTTTTAGGGGTAAAAAAATGCAGATGAGTATTATCCAGTAACCCATACTCCTGATATTCAAATTCTCCAAAAAGAACTTTTTTTCTCATAGACCAATGTGTAATATTTGAACCGGTAATAACCAGCCTTCCATTTTTTTTAAAAAACTTTTTCCAGGACTTTAAGGCTTTATGAGGATCTACTAGATGCTGAATTATTGCAGAAGCCAAAATTACATCAAAATTACCCTCCTTGGAAATTTTTTTTA
>CAZITH010000067.1:0-6753 GCA_964542125.1 uncultured Gammaproteobacteria bacterium
ACATAATTTAGAAAGGTAGTTTTCGAGGAGAAATATTAAGCTTCTTTTTTATTACTTTCAGAAAACGGAGACAACATCGTGAAAGCTGCGCCGGGTAGAAAACAGAAATAGTATTTTTGGACCTCAGCAAAGTCCACCTTTAGCGTGGGGCGTATTTAAACCCATAAATATATTGCATATATGAGTCAGCCATATTTATGGAAGTCATACATTCAGGGCTGCGGAAAAACACTTTATTGGAGAATTGTGTCTTCTGACAGGACGCAAATTGGTCCTACATATTCCGGGACTATTGACTGCGCAACTACAGTAGGCGTTATAGATCCTCCTTTATCATGGTATACAGTTTTTGATGCTGTATTACAAAAGCAAAAATATTATGACTTAAGCTGGGACGCTGATAATAATGGAGTAATTAACTATGCAGACTATGTAATTATGGCAATGAAAACTAAAGCCAGAGCTGGCGGGTGGGTTCTTCCAGAAATTCTTGCGTCCCAGGGAGGTACTCAAAACCCAACCCCAACCCCAACTTCTGGAAGTGGTTCTGGATCTGGTACGTCAGGATCGGCCACTCCTACGCCAATTCCAACTGCAACTTCCACGCCTACACCTGTGCCTTTAAACTGCTCTACTCAGCAAACAGTTACACTTACTCCTACCTCTACTGTTCTTGCGCTACCGGGAGATACGGTTAACTTTACCTTAACTACATTAAGTAATGACTCTGCAGGATGTTCTTCCCAATACACCATAAGTCAGGGTTTTCCAACAGGGTGGATTATAAATGGAGTGCCTGCCAGTTTTACCCTTTCAGGAGGTGCAACTAAAACAATTTATCTTGCAGTTACCATTCCATCATCGTATCCCGCTGGTAACCAAACAATCCAGTTTTGGGTAGCAAAACAGGGTCAATCAGTAGTAAATCCGGTAAACGGAAATATTCAGATCGCGCAGGTAGGTCCCACAAATACTCCTACGCCCACGCCTGTTAACTGTTTCCAAGGCTGGTCCCAGTCATTAGGCAGCACAAGTCTTTCTGGAAACGCGGGAGACACTATAAATGAAACCTTAACAGTAACAAATAATAATCCAGCAAGCTGCGGATCTGCGCAGTTTGTAATAAGTTACGCATATCCTACGGGATGGATCATAAATGGATTAATGCCTCCGTCAGTAATTCTTAATGGGGGAGAATCTAAAACATTTCAAATTCCAATAACAATATCATCTGGTGCACAGGTGCAGGATTATCTTTTACAATTCTGGGTTAATAATGGGTCTAATAATATGAATGCTACAGTTCATGTTTTGTCTACGGGGCAGCCTCCATCCTCACAAATGTTTAGCAACTTTAATCCCAAAATGTATAATAACTATGCTTTGTTTGAGTACTCTTATAATGCAACCGGTCCGGTAGGCACTAGATTAGATGTGGCAACTGACCCGTCCCTTCTGAATCAAACGAGTGGCTCAAGTCCTAACGCAAGATATTACTTTGCTTCCAATTACGGAAGTCCTATGGATGCAAGTAATAAAGCGACTCCCTCAACCGTGGAAGGGTTTATTAGTAGCAGTCCGCAGTCATGGAGCGGTTGGAAATGCGGAGCCACTATTTATTACAGAATGTATAACTCAGGAGATTTGCGTATCATGAGCCCTATCCAGTCTGGGGTGGTAGACTGTACAACAGTTGTAGATGTTTTACCTTGGACTCCGTGGTATGCAGCAATTTATCAGGGAGTATATGACGCAAGGTATGACGTGGATCACAATAACGTTATAAACTACACAGATTATTGGATGTTAGTGAGAGCTACTAGACTCAGGTAGCGTTTTTCTCTTTTTCAAAAACATAATAATTACAACAGGGACCCCTACTGCAATAATAGCGCCTATTATCATCAAAAAAATTGCAAGATTTTTACTTATACTTGGCCTTTTTGATGCCGTTTTCCCAGGACTGGAAAGAGTGAAGTTTCTGGTGGTTGAGCCAGAAATTACCTGTTTCTCTAATTTTACAGAAGGAAGAGTGCTTCCTGTAGGACCGCTTACCGTTATGGTGTAGGTATTCTGAGGAATTGTAGTAGAGTATACTCCGTTTAAATCTGCTACCACAGCTTTTACTGTTTTTCCAGATAGATCCATAAACACAAGAACACCACCGCTTACTGGATTATTTTTTTCATCACTTATAATTCCAGATAAAGATGAGTCTGCTGCAAAAGCACGGGCGGAAAAAACCAAAAGAAGCATGATAACTATAAAAACAAATTTCAGTTTCATTATAATTATCGTGACAGATTATTTGAGGTAACGCAAGACTAAATTAGATCTAGATTTTTGTAAAATATTTTGGTTATACTTACTTAGAATTTATATGCCTAGGCCTCGAAAAGTAAAACAACGGAAGATTAAAAAGATACTTAAGCTTTTAGACAAATATCTGATTTATTTCTTAATTCTTCTTTTTGGGTTTTTATATAGCTTTGTTGCAGTTACAAAGTATAACCACTATCAGACTGGATTGGATCTTGCAATTTATGTCCAGACCATGTGGTTTTACACACATTTTAAGTTGCCCTTTGTTACTTTATATCCAACTTATGGGGATTTGGTTTGGGCGGATCATTTTAGTCCCAGTTTTGTCCTTCTCACACCATTTTATTTTTTATGGAGAGATCCTAGAACACTTCTTATTTTGCAGTCATTTATTTTTGTGAGCGGAGCATATCCTATTTACAGATATGCAAAAGAAAAATTAAAGCATCCAGTTCTTCCCTATGCATTTGTTTTATCATTTCTTACTTTTTTAGGGGTACAATTTCCGCTAACTTTTGATTTTCATCTTGCAACCATGGCCGCGTCCTGCATGGGTTGGATTTTGTGGTTTATGTTCACAAAAAAATGGAAGTCATTTGTAATTTTATCCATTATTGCTTCTGGGTTTAAGGAGGATATGGCGCTTTATATTGTAGCTATTTCTTTTTACTTAATAATCTCAAGACGTAATTGGAAATTAGGAATTCCCATGCTTATTGGAAGCCTTGGATACGTAATTTTAGTTACTAAATTTTTAATGCCTTCCTTTGCTCATGTTGCTGCAAAGACTTTTTCAGTTTCCAATTATTCACTTAGCCCGTTATCTTTATGGGCAGTGTTTTTTGATTCCCCAGTAAAAATCCACACACTGTTTTTAACTTTTGGTTATATGTTTTTTTTACCTTTACTTTCTGGATTTTTTGTTATAGTTCCTATAGCACATTTCTTTATTAACTTTTCTAATCCTGCTTTTCCGGGAAGATGGGGTATTTACCTTCATTACAGAGGCTACTTTTCTTCAATTCTTATGTTTTCATCCATCAGGTCCTATATGTTTTTAATACGCAAAAATCCAAAAATATTTAAAACAAATTTTGCAAAATATATTTTTTCAGCTCTTATTCTTTTTAATGTTTTAAGTTTTGATTATGCGCTGCACCTGCCTTTAAATGAACTTCTGAAGCCGCAGTTTTACTATACTGAAAGCTGGATTAAAGATAATGATGAAGTTTTAAAACATGTTCCTCCTTATGGAAATTTACTTACCATGAATCACATGGCGTCTAAGGCTTCCTACAGGCAGAACATTTCTTATATGCCTTTGAATATTAAAAAAGCGGATTATATATTTGCAGACACGCGTCCCATTCAGCCCCCCATAAACTATTGGTTGTCAGCAGGAAGCGCGGAGGATTTTAGTAAACTTATAGAGTCATTGGGTAAAAGCGATGAATTTAAGATTTTCTACCAGTCTCATGATGCAGTGTTGTTAAAAAGAATTAAAAATTTTTACCATGAAGCAACACAAAGCGCGCATACAACATCTCCAGTAAGCGGGCAGTCAGAATAATTAAAGCTTGACAAAGAAATTTATAGGTCTATACTAAAGTTAGAATGAATAAGAAGCTTGTAATTATAATAGTTGTAGTTCTTGTTCTAGCAGTTGGAGCATACTTTTTTAGATCACAAATAAAATCTATGCTCGGAATGGGTGCTGCTCCTGTCTATCAGCCTCCACAGGTAAAGCCAACTCAAGCCATGGCGGTTCCTACAGATAATATTTATAAAGTTTCCACCAGCGCTGCAAAAGGTCAATACATGACAGATTTTCAGGGAATGACGCTTTACACATATGATAAAGACACATCTGGAGTTAGTAACTGTTCTGGAAATTGTGCTGTTGCATGGCCAGTATACACTTCAGGTGCAACCGCACAGAAAATTTTTCCAGAAAATATCAGTGTTATAACTAGAGCTGACGGATCTAAACAATTTGCATGGAAAGGAATGCCTCTGTACTACTATAAAAATGATGTTAAAGCTGGAGATGTAACTGGAGACGGTGTGGGTGGAGTATGGCACATAGTGAAAATGACCCCGGCTTCTTAATCTACCTCAGCAGCTGTCTTACTTCGTAGTCTTTCACAAATGCCTCTATGTTTGCTGCATCTGGATCAGTTACCGGTTTAAACTCTATATAGTCTTTGAAATACTCATAGGTTTTTTCAGCATTCCCTTTTTTCTCATAAAAAAGCCCTAGATTTTTATAAAGTTCTGGCTGTGCCGGATTTTTTTGGACTGCTGCTTCTAAAATTTCTATCCCTTCATCAAACCTATTATTATGGAATAACAATGCTGACTCTCCAATTATAGAATTTACTTCGTCGTAAGATACCTTGCGTGCTTTCTTAAATTCAGCGTACGCCCAGACGGGTTTATTATTGTTAAGATAATATATTCCCAAATAGTTTAAATGTTCTCCCAGATAAAATAACCCTTCCCGGTTTCTAAAATATGTGCTTTTTGCAGGGTCTATGTTTACCTGTGACCTAAATTTTTCCCAAAAATCATCATTTATTTTTTTAACATCCTCCACATTTATTTTTTGGTTTTTTGGTATTATTTTTGCAACTAATCCATATGGAATAATCTGACAGTTATTTTTAAAATACACGTCAAATTCAGGAAACCAAGGAAAAACATATAATTGATTTGAGTTAGCGTATGTTTTACACAAGCTGTCAAAATCTGGAAGTTTATGAGATGTTTTTAAAACAAGCGTGGGGTGGTGTTTCTTAAGATGGTCTGCATACCAAGGAAAATTTAATAATCCCCCTTCTATTACGGTAATGTCTTGTCTGTAATTTTTTACGTATTGCCAGTATCTTGCCGGAAGTCCTATACTGTCTCCGCTTGTTAGAATAACTGCATTGTGTGGTAATTCTGAAAGTTGAAATTTTGTAGTTACCTCTGCCACATTATCAGAGTCTTGTTTTACTTTTAAAAAATTTAGAAAAAAAATAGGAGAAAAAAGTACACAAATTAATATGACCATAATTATGTTTTGTTTATATTTTATTTTTTGCAAAAGTACAAACACACCAATTCCTGAAAGAATACTAAAGAATACATAAGAGTAGGAATAATACTGTGTGGCATTTGCAACATACACTATGTTTCTTACAGATAAATTCATAAGAGCGTAAAATACTGGACCTAGTAATAGAAATGGTAAGAGTAAAAGAGTGAAGATAATTTTCTTTTTAGGAAAGAAAAAAAATGATGCAATAAAAAGTATGACTGCAAGAAAACTAGTTTTAAAAAGGTATAGAAAGAAAAACATTGTGGTGGAATATTGGAAAGGCATCCATGCTTCTGGTTTAACCCATTCTAAAGCGCCATAATCTTGACGAGACACGAGTCTAAAAAAACTATACAGGTCATGAACACCTCCCCAGCTGACTGGAGAATTTTGACTGGCAGAATAAGCTGTATATAAATAAGGAAGTAATCCCGCAACGGAAAACAAAAATAGTTTTCCAAATTTTATAAATGATAACTTTTTTCTAAATATAATTAAGGTAAGAATTAAGCTCGGAAGTGTAAAAATTATGGATAGATTATTTGATGCCCCTAACCCAAACATAAAAAACGCAGCATACAAAAAAGAAAACTTTTTACTTTCAGCAAATGCAATTAAAAAGTAAAACAATAATGAGAGAATTAAAACTTGTAGAATATGGATTTGAGAAACTAAGGCATAAAACCAAAAAGACTCAAAAGTCCCAAGACACAAAACACTAAATAAACCTGCAGGAGTTGATTTTGTAATTTTAAAAACAATTTTATATACAAATGTTAATGCTAAGCCTGCAAACAGACAGGCCAAAAAATTTACCTGCCAGACCGGGTTTCCTAAAGGGAGTAAAAAAGTAACTCGAGCTAAAAACGTATACAATGGATATCCCGAAGGATGAGGGATTCCGGCAGTTGCTGCAGCAGAAAGAAAATCTCCTGAGTCCCCATGGATTATGGTGCGGGAGGACGTTAGTGCATAAATAAGAAGTGAAGAAAAAAAGATAATAAGTTCTACTATGTTTTGCAAAGCAAATGTTTTTAACTTTTGCATACACCAAGTATACCTAATTTTTCTTTCCTAAAGCTAATTATTTTGTTGGCTATTTTAAGTACAATTTAGTAAAATATAGAACATCATTGCCATGTCGTCTAATGGTAAGCATAGCTTGCAATTCCGCTTTGCGGAATACTAAGGACAACGGAATCTGGATCCGTTTAACCCGAGCATTAGCGAGGGGCATGAGTGAAACGAATATTGGGGCTCTCAATCTGAAAGATTGAAAAAGAGTTTATTTTTTTATTGCCATGTCGTCTAATGGTAGGACAACGGAATCTGGATCCGTTTATTGGGGT
>CAZITH010000068.1:0-4036 GCA_964542125.1 uncultured Gammaproteobacteria bacterium
TTTTTCAAAATATCTTTTTTAGAAAAGGAATAATTGATTCGCAATGCTATGAGAACCTCACGAATTTTCCGAATCAGACTTCTTTCTGGAATTTGATTAGGGAAAATTACGGAGACACGTGCGAGTTGCTGAGTGATAGTACTTGCTCCGGTAACTATTCTTCCTGCACGTATGTTAAGCGTGAGTGAACGAAGTATTGCGAGAACATCCACACCAGAATTTGTCCAAAATGTAGTGTCTTCTGAAGAAATGGCTGCGTTGATAAGATTTTTAGGTAGCCTCTCATAGGTTACCGAGGTTTTTTTACCAACGTTACCTGCTGATTCGTAAAGGAGAGTACCGTTTCTATCCCACACTTTTATAGTTCCGGAATTATTAAAACTAGGTAACGTCCAAAAATACAAAAAAACAAAAAAAAGAAAAAAAATACCCAACACAATAAACCAGACTTTTCTGCTATTGTGTGTCTTGCGGATCATTCTGTTTTATTATTTAAACTCTTTGAGGATAACTACTTCTGAATTTTTAACTTCCTTTTGTAGTTTTTCTTCAGCGGCATGTGCTCTCTCTCCTAGCAACATTCTATAATGCATTGGGACAATATACTTTGCTTTTATTACATTTGCAGCTTTTATCATCTCCTCTACATCCATAGTATATGTTCCACCCATCGGAAGAAGCGCATAGTCAATATTAAATTTATCAAACGTATTCATCTCAGGAATAAAATCAGTGTCTCCTGCGTGATATAACCTTTTTCCATTCACATCAAAAATGTATCCTACCCAGTTGTTTGATTTAGGATGAAAGCTTTGTTTTTCAGGATGGGTATTATATGCTGGAACCGTTTGGAAAGAAAAATCTTTGACAGCGTATGTTTTATTTGGCATAACGGGAAATTTCTCCTGCGTTATTTTTAAAGTTTCTAACGAGTCAGGAGTTGCCACAACAACTGTATCATCTTTTAAAAGATAATCTATGTCTCCAAGGGATAAATGGTCATGATGCGCATGGGTTACAAAAATTATATCTGCTTTCTGAAGATTTTTATCCTGGGGTAATTGAAACGGATCTACGTAATAAATCTTAAGCCCAGTCAAGTTGTCTTGAAACATGAAGCTTGCATGCCCAAACCACGTTATATTTTCCATTGATTCAATATAGATCGATTTTTGCAAGAAATCAAGACTGCTCAATGTTGATAAAATTTCTAGATCGTTCTGGCTTACGAAAACTTATTCTATAAAAAAGCAGCAATTATTTATTCAATTCTTGAAGCTAAAGTTAAGAATTATGTAAAAAACTAGATCTTATAATTATTTTACAAATAAAATTTCGAAGCTAACAAAATTACCTAGACAGAAAAGTGAAGCTAAGAAATAAGATGATACTTTTTGATATAGATGTTACCTGTTGACAGGCTCAATCTAGTGTCTTACCATTATGCTTAACGCTAGATACCGTTTTGTATTCGGTGACAGGGTTAGTAAATGTATCTAAGAGTAGTTTTGTAGATTACACGGATATGGTGCGTACGTACAGGCTGAAATTTTTTCTATTCGCGGTAGAAGGATTTCAGCTTTTTACTTTTGTTGAGTATTGTTATATTGCCAAAGTGGTTAACAAAAGTCAAGTAAGAAGAACTACCGAGTTTAAAATCTGAAGTGAAAAATGTTGAAGCAGATATGCTTTTGTGCTTCATGATATACTGTCTGCATGAAAAAGTTTAGTCTAATTATTCTTCTAGCAATCATTTTCCTTGTTGCTGGATTTTTTATTAAGCAATCTGTAAAACAAAAAGACACACAAACTGCTAGATTAAAACACGTAAACCCTATCCCGAAAGAAACAACTATTCTACTAGGAAAGGATGGATTTTCCCCCAAAGAGACGCAAATAAAAACTGGAACAGCCCTTAGATGGAAAAATATAAGCGGAGAAAAACAAACAGTAAATTCAGATAATTACCCCACAAATCAACTACATAGGGAGTTAAACCTTGGAATATTCAATGATAATTCTACGGTAATACACATATTTTCCATTCCTGGAACGTACGGTTACCATAACCAGTTTCACCCAGAACAAACAGGAAAAGTGATTGTGGTAGATTAGCTTTAGTTGTGGCTAATAATAAGCTGAGGGGTTGAGGAGGATTGTCTAGAGCCAAACTGTACGCGTCCATTTGCCCCCTCATCAGTTTTCTTCACAATCCATCCATAATTCGTAGAAGAGTTACTAATAAATGATTGGATATCAGAGGTTACGTCAAAGTCTACAGTTCCAGACTGATTATTTGTTATTAGAATTGTTGCCGTAGCAGATCCTATAAATGGCCAGGAAGATGAGTTATCCATATTCCAAGCTGTAGAACCTGAACAATCATCATTAGAATTAGCAATATTAGTGTCTGTAGCACAATTCCAGGTTAGTCCGCTTCCTGTTCCTTTATTTGAAGGGCTATTACCATCTATAAATCCGTTTCCTTCTATCCAGTCTTTGGTTAACTTGTGAACTTCAATAGTTCTTCCGGAAGATCCCCAGTTATTTCCATTATCTGTAATGGTAAATCTTAATTTAGCTGTATAATTAGTGGAATTCCCCACCGCCGATTGAATTTGTGACTCATCAAATTTTACAAGTGCTCTATTATGACCATTAGACTGCAGTCTTAAGAATGTAGAACTTCCCTCATTTTCATTCTGTGACCCTTGCTTTACATAAGAATCCGCAACTGAATTAAGGGTTGAAGAAGATGGAGTAGGAGTGGGTGTAGGTGTACTTGTTGGGGTGGGGGTGTTAGTTGGCGTTGGAGTTGGCATAAAAACAATTCCAAAATTTTGTGTTGTATCAGTTGTAACAGAAATATTTACTGGATTTGTTGTTGTTGCTGAGTAACCTGAAGGAACTGTCAAGGTTTCAACATAGGCCCCAGATATAACATTAGGAATCGTATAATTTCCGTTAGAATCTGAAACTGATGATTGTCCGTTGTCTAAAGAAACTGTAGCCCCAACATAACCAGCCTCTCCAGAGTCTTGAAAACCATTCTGGTTTATATCATTATACACAACACCAGACAAGGAATATGTGGGGATAGGAGTTGGAGTAGGAGTGGGGGTGTTAGTTGGAGTCACTGTCGGGGTAGGCGTTGGTGTAACCGTAGGTGTTGGAGCATCACCAAATGCTAAATTTATCAACTGACCAACGGATAAATCGATAGGAATTATACCCAAATCTACTCCAAACGCTGTTGTCACATGAACTCGGTAACTACCTGGAGGGAGAGCCACTGTAAAACCTGAACTGGAGAATGAGTCAAACGGGCCATCACCATCAGAGATAGGAGTAGGACAGGGATCGTTAGGATTTGAGGAACAAAACTGTATATTCCCTCCAACTAATTGCCCGTTAACACGTGCATTCCCCTTCACCAATCCCGTAGAATTTGAAGCATCGTAATTGAAAGTTGTTGTCTGACCACTGTTAACTGTGACTTGTTCTGTATCGATTAAGGCCACGTCTCGAGTATTTGAATCCTGTCGAAGAAAAATTTGAGCAGTGTAAGTGTCTTGTGGAAGATTAAATCCCGTGTCATAAGTTGGTGAAGCAGGACTTCTCCCAAATGTAAATCCATTTGTATTTCCTGTAAAAAGTACTCTTGCGCTGATAGTCTCTGTTCCCCATTTAATAGTGCCAGCGACTGCTCCCAAGTTAACTTGAAAATTCATATCTGAACCATCAATAAGCTGGCCAGCTACTATGGTGATTGGCACAATCCCAGCATCAATTCCGTTAGAGGTTGTCACATGAACCCGGTAACTACCTGGGGGAAGAGCCACTGTAAAACCTGAACTGGAGAATGAGTCAAACGGGCCACTAGGACCTTGGGCTGCGGGAGTAGGACAGGGATCGTTAGGATTTGAGGAACAAAACTGTATATTCCCACTAGCTAGTTGTCCATTTACTTTTAATGTACCTTTCACCAATCCCGTAGAATTTGAAGCATCGTAATTGAAAGTTGTTGTCTGACCAC
>CAZITH010000068.1:4136-6730 GCA_964542125.1 uncultured Gammaproteobacteria bacterium
GTACTCTTGCGCTGATAGTCTCTGTTCCCCATTTAATAGTGCCAGCGACTGCTCCAAGATTTCCACCAAATTGAGCTTCTGCAGAACTATGAACGCTGAGAAGAAAAAATAGGAAGATGAAAACGAAAGATAAAAGAAACTTGTTTACGAAGATCGCAAGAGTGTGTTTTCTCATTCCTAACTAATTATGATATATTAATCAGAATTGTCTGTCAATGTAAATTTTTAATAAATTACTGCACACACAATTAAGAATCGTTATCTACCATCAAATTTAAGGGGCAGCCCTTCCTGAATGCCCTCATATAATTGTTTTGTTAAGTTATTTGGAGCAATTAAGTATGCGTTCTTGGCAGCGCTTAAAGCCTTCTCTTTATCCCCAAGTTGATAGTCTGATAATGCTAACGCGTACCAAAGCTGGGCATTGCGGGGTTGCTTTTCTAAATTCTCAGTTGCTACAGTTTTTGCTTCTTTATATCCACCATGATAAGAAAGCAATGTAGCAAGCTGGTCCGCTCCATATCCCCAATTATTATTATCAAGTGTCTGCCTGAAATATTTAATTGCTTCTTTGTAATTATTTTGGTCAGAATAACTAAGACCTAGGTAATACATCGCAATATAATATTTAGGAAAAAAAGAAATCGACTTCTTAAAATGGGTTCTGGCAATATCAAATTGCTTTAGCTTCCTATATTCATTCCCCAAACAAAGCTCCAGAACATAGTTTTTTTGATCTATATTTATATCGTGAGAACAGAGTGTAAAATCATTTCTGAAATCAAAACCTCGCATAAAGGAAAGGTACATGAGCAAGATTACTACCGAAATTGAAATTATAATGAAAATTTTTTTAATTAAGTCTGTTTTAGTAACCTCCCAAAAATAACTCAGTAAAACACCAATTATCCCTATTAATCCAACAATAGGAAAATAAAACCACCTATCTGACACGACTGCGTCAAGCGGAATAATCTGAAGGTGAAGAGTTAGTCCTAATAAAAACCATATAAAAAAGAATATATATTCCCTAAATATTTTTGTATTTTTTTTGTAAAAATAAACTGCAAGAAGTGTTAGAGCTAATAGAAACGTCAGATCAGCTATAAGTGGGCTATAAAAATTTTTTAGATCAACCTCCCGTACTACCCAACTCTGCTGGATGGTTCTATTAAAAGGGGACATGAAGGAATATAGATAGAAGAAAACGATTTTAGGTATTGATATTAGTCTCTCAGAAAAAGTGCTGTTTGCGGTTAAATACATTTCGTTTTTACTTAAGTTAAACCCTACAGCCGACACCCGAAGCAGCATGTAACTAACAAGCACAACTCCCGCAACACCATAAATAGAATAGGTTTTCTTAAATAGGTGATTATATAAACTGGAGATTACTATAAAAAGAGTTCCAGTTTCTTTAGAAAGAAGAGAAAAGAACCATAAAATTCCAATGATTAAAGTGTTCCTAATGTTAGACTTTTTATTCATAACCAAAATTGCTATTATTCCAAATAAAAAAAATAAAACTTCCTGCATGCAAGCAACATAGTAAACAGCCTCAGAGTTAATGGGATGAACCAAAAAAGTAAGCGAGAGGAAAAAAGAAAGTTTTCTATCAAAGAAATACTTAAAGAATATAAATAGCAAACAAGCATTTGCTATATGTATGCTCGACTGCACTAGGTGGTAAAAAAAAGCTGTTTGACCAAAGAAGGTATACAGAACAGAATAAATAACAAGCATAAATGGTTTATAATATGCTCCAAACGAACCGGCACCATTTACATAAAATGTGCTTTTTGTAAAAAAGGAAAATGTATTTTGTAGCGAGTGGACCGGAACATTATCTACAATTTGACCCCAGTCGTCCCCTACAAAACCATTAAAAAAGCTGTTAAAAAATACTGCGAAACCAATGAGAACTATAAATATTATTGCCTTAACTGAGGTAAACGGAATAAAGTAACCTTTTAAAGAAAATTCTTCTTCGTATTGCGTAGGGTTCACTTTTCAATTCTATCATCACACTGGGTGTTTGAACACTATTGATTGGTTAATATTCTATTAAAAGCAGGCTGGATTAAAATCTGAAGTGGGAAAATGCGCGGTTGGCTTCTGCCATTTTGTGTGCTACATCTCTTTTTCTTATTGCCTCTCCCATATTTTTATTTACATCCATTATTTCAGCTGCTAATTTTTCAGAGAATTTTTTGTAATCTGCAGTAGGTCTTTTATTTGCTGCTTCTAATATCCAGCGAATAGCTAAGGAAATTCTTCTAGAACCACGTACTTCTGTAGGAACTTGATATGCTGCTCCCCCAATTCTTCTTGCTTTAACCTCTACTTTTGGAGCTACAGTGTCAATTGCTTTTTCAAAAGAAGAAAGTGGATCTGTCTCTCCTTTTTCTTTCATAAAATCTAATGCGTCATACACTACACCCTGAGCTATGGTTTTTTTCCCATCCTTCATGAGTCTATTTATAAATTTTGCCAAAAGCAGATTATTATAAATAGGATCTGGTTCAATATTTCTTTTTCTTGTTACGTGTTTTCCTCGTGCCATAGTTTTTAAAAATTTCCTTTAAATATATCTA